>CAYITC010000111.1:1032-1507 GCA_964366245.1 uncultured Candidatus Saccharibacteria bacterium | reverse complement strand
CTTCCGATCTCTTTATAAAAACTGGAAGCGGCGGCATCTATGCCGATCTTGATGGCGCCTGTCGGATATCCCACGTCCTTGATGGCCTGCACTATGAGTTCAAGAGCTTCCTCATTCGAAGAAAGCCTCGGGGCAAAACCGCCCTCGGCGCCGATGCTTATCGCATGGCCTTTTTTCTTCAGGATTTCGCGCAAAGACGAAATGATTTCAGCCGCGGCTTGGACTTTCTCTCGGAATGTGCCGAAACGGATCGGACCGACCATGAATTCTTGGATATCCAGACCGCTATCCGCGTGCTTGCCGCCGTTTATGATGTTGAACATCGGCTGTGGCAATCTAAAATCATGCCTACCGACAAGGCTGCCGAGATATTCGTAAAGCTCTATGCCTTTTTCTTTCGCGGCCGCTCCGGCAAAAGCCAGGGAGACGCCGAGGATCGCATTGGCTCCGAGGCGGGATTTATTTGTCGTGCCGG
>CAYITC010000111.1:0-1022 GCA_964366245.1 uncultured Candidatus Saccharibacteria bacterium | reverse complement strand
ATCAAGGGCTTGCTGATCGTATTCTTTGCCTCGGACACGCCGATCGATCTCGCCGTTGATATTCTCGACCGCGGCAAGGACTCCCAGTCCGTTATGGCGCTTCTCATCATGATCGCGAAGCTCGAGCGCTTCGTGAACGCCGACGCTCGCTCCGGACGGCACCGACGCGCGAGCTTCCATACCGCCTGCAAGTTCGCAGGCGACTTCAACCGTCGGATTGCCGCGAGAATCCAGGATCTCACAGGCTTTGACTGATTTTATTCTTGGCATGTCCTTATTTTTCTATAAAAGATTGATCGTTTCTTTTCCGCCCATGTGGCGCTCCGCCTCGAGAATGATCTTCTCCATCATGGCTACCGCCTCTACGGGATGCTTGCCGATAGCCGTTTCCTCGGAAAGCATCACCGCGTCCGAACCCTGAAGGATGGCGTTGGCCACATCGGTGACTTCCGCCCGGGTCGGCACGGGGTTTTCTACCATTGAAAGGAGCATTTGAGTCGCGACTATCACGGGCTTGCCGGCTTTTTTGGCCTTTCGGATTATCCGGTCCTGGATGAAAGGGATCCGTTCAAGCGGCGCTTCGTTGCCCAGATCGCCGCGAGCGACCATGATGGCATCTGCCCTGGCGATAATCTCGTCAAGCGACTCGAGCGCCGCCGCTCGTTCTATCTTAGCGATGATCTTCTGATCGCCTGAATATTCCCTTACGATCGCTCGACATATCTCAATGTCTCCAGGCCCCGCTACAAATGATAAAGCGATATAGTCTATGCCTCGCTCGACGCCGAACTTTATGGACTCTTTGTCTTGGTCGGTAAGCGAATGTCCGGCCTGGGCGTCATAGGCGTGTTCCTTGCCCTTCTGAATACGGGGACCGGGCAGGTCTTGAATAATAGGAATGCGCCGACCGCATTCCTTTTCAAGCTCTCGTATAAGGCCTATTTGTCTCATGCGAGTCTCGATGTCGGCCCATGAGAAATTTAGCCTGATGACATCGCATTCTCTTTCAAACATGGCCTTAA
>CAYITC010000110.1:0-1519 GCA_964366245.1 uncultured Candidatus Saccharibacteria bacterium | reverse complement strand
CGGCCTCCGTACCACGCTCCGCCAGGACCCCGACATCATCATGGTCGGCGAGATCCGCGACAAGGAAACCGCCCAGCTGGCCATTCAAGCCGCTCTTACCGGCCACTTGGTATTTTCGACCTTGCACACCAACACTGCCGCCGGCATCATTCCGCGCCTCATAGACATGGGCATAGACCCCTATCTCATCGCCCCGACCCTGGTCCTGGGCATTGCCCAGCGCCTGGTCGGCCTCTTGGTGCCCGAAGCCGCCGAAGCGACCAAAATCGAAGGTAGCATGAAAATTATGATCGACCGTTCCTTCGCCGATCTGCCGGATGAATTCAAGAAGGAAGTCCCATTCACCGACACTGTCTATAAGATACATCCGACGCCGCAGGCGCCAAAAGGCACTCGCGGCCGCATGGCAGTCTTCGAAGCCTTCAGTATGGATAGGGATATAGAGGAGGCCATCTTAAAAAACGCCACCGAAGTCGAGATTGCCGGGATTCTCCGAAAGAAGGGCATGATAAGCATGAAGGAGGACGCGATCATCAAGGCTTTCCAAAAGATCATTCCGATAGAAGAGGTGAATAAACTCTAGGCTTGCGCTATACTATTTCCATGAATCAGAAAAAAGTCCTCATAATAGACGATGATAAATTCCTTCTCGACATGTACGCCCTCAAGTTCGGAAAGGCGGGCTACGAGGTCAAGGTTGCCGACTCGACTGAATCCGCACTGAAGCTCGTAAAGGAGGGCTATGTACCCGATATTATGCTCGTAGATATCATAATGCCCGGCATGGATGGTCTGGAGTTCATCGCGGCCATCCGAAAAGATAACCTGGCGCCGTCAGCCGTGGTCGTATTTTTGACCAATCAGGGAGAGTCGGACGACATAAATCACGCCAGAAAGCTATCGGCTGACGGCTACATCGTCAAAGCGACTACGATCCCGTCGGAAGTCCTGGCCGAAGTCGAAAAAATATACGCCAGCCGAAAGAAATCATGATGGATTATAAGAAAGAAATCGAAAGCCTCGTCAGCCTGATCATGAAGGAAGGAGCCTCGGACCTGCATCTGTCCGAAGGCCGGCCGCCTATAATCCGGGTGTCCGGAAACCTCATTCCGCTCATGAAGAGGGCACTGCTTACCAAGATCGACATGCGCGGGTTCGCCGACGTCCTTCTATCCGGGGAGAACAAGGGACTGCTGGACAAGGAAAAGAACGTCGATTTTTCGTATAATCTGCCCGAGACGCGCTTCCGCGGCAATGTCTATTTTCGCCAAGGCGTCCTATCCATAGCCTTGCGCATCATACCGAGGGCCATACGCACGCTTTCCGAACTCAATTTGCCCCCGATCCTGGAGACTTTCACCAGGAAACCCCAGGGGTTCTTCCTGGTAGTCGGTCCGATCGGCCAGGGCAAGACGACGACCCTCGCCAGTCTGATAGAGATCATCAATCAGACCAGAACGGAGCATATCCTCACCATCGAAGATCCGGTCGAGTACCACCTCGTGTCGAAAAAATCCAT
>CAYITC010000109.1:0-1520 GCA_964366245.1 uncultured Candidatus Saccharibacteria bacterium | reverse complement strand
CTTAAATCCGCTGGAAAAAAACGCGGGCGTTCTAAAAAAGGACTCGGACAGCACATACCCGGCGCTTTCGGCGTTTTTGGTAAGGCGGTCGCGGAGCAGGCCTATGACATTATCGATCTCCCGCACCAGCAGTGCGTGGTTCATTTCGGAGATAAGATGGGAGACCTTTGCGACATTGAGGATCGAGATGGTTTCCAGAGCCGCCGAGAAGATCGACTGTATGACCACATTCTTATCGCCTGGAATGGAACTCGAGGCCGTAAAGGACGACGAGATAAGATCCATAGCTTTGTCGCGAAGCTCCCATTTCATCGGCTCTTCGTCCTTTAGAAGACCCGAGACTAGATAGAGCGCGGAGGTGATTTTTTCTGTCTTTTTAAAAATGTAAATAAGGTAATCTTCAGCAGAGAAAAAACCTAGGGATTTCCAGTTTATCGGGTCATTGAATGAGGGCTGTTTGTCGTTGTCGGTATTTTCCATATGTCTTTTATAGATTATTTATGTCCTTTAGTAAAAGACACAGTGTTGTCTTATAAGACATTCGCATTATATATAAGTTCTAATGTCTAAAGCAAGAGGTCGGGTAAGTGTCTGAATGGAGATTGTGTTATTATTGCCCTATGGCAAAGAAGAAGGAGTCCGATCTGGTCAAAAAAGTAAGCTTCTGGAACGACATGGAAGATGGCGTAGTGCGGGCCATATTGGCTGTTATATCTTTTGCTATAGCTTTTTTATCTCTTTTAGCGGCCTTCGGCAAAGCCGGCTGGGGGAATCATGTATTTAACGTCTTGGATCGGTTTCTTGGTATTGGCTATTTCCTTATCCCTATAATCGCGATCATTCTTGGAATAGCCTTCCTGCGCGGTATCAGGGGACGGATGGAAACGCCCAAGATCATCGGGGCCATTCTCTTCTTCTTGTCTAGCCTTGCACTCATATATCTTGTTTCCGACCAAGCGGCCGGCATAGTGGGGAGGTGGATAGCCCTGCCCCTTTTGGACCTGCTCGATACCTGGGCGACCATCACTCTCCTTGTGGCCATATTCATCGTCTCGCTCATAATGATGTTCGAATGGGAGCTCACCGCGTCGTGGTTCACCAAGCGCGATAGCAAAAATAGTAGGAATGGCCTGGTCAAAAAATCAGCCGAGATGGACGATAAAGAGGAAGAGGCCGTCCGCGATGCCGTGAGAGCCGCGGAAGCGGGAGAGGGTAACGATGCCGAAAGGACTGCTGGTGAAAAAGATCCAGCGAAAGCACAAGAGGCCAAAAAACCGGCAAGAACGGGCAAGTTGGCATTCAGCGACGAAGAGGAGAGCGACTTCGCTTCGGCTACAGTTTTGCCTCACCTGAAACCTTTCACGCCTCCACCTCTGTCGCTCCTCGAGCGCGATCGCGGCAAACCGGAGACCGGCGACATCAAGGCTAACGCCAACATCATCAAAAGAACGCTCCAGAACTTCGGCATCACTGTCGAGATGGACGAGATATCGATCGGCCCATCCGTTACGAGATATGCC
>CAYITC010000108.1:0-1537 GCA_964366245.1 uncultured Candidatus Saccharibacteria bacterium | reverse complement strand
GCGAGAGGATGTCGAAGATGATGATGTCGTCTATGCGATTAAGGAATTCCGGACGGAAATAATCCTTGAGGGCGGACATGATCTTTTCCTTGGCTTCGCCGTAATTCTCCTTGTCTCGGCCGAGCTTGCCGGCCGCGTTCTTCGAAAAGCCGAGCTTTTCCATGCGTTCTATGTGCTGGGCGCCTATATTCGAGGTCATGATGATGACGGTATTGCGGAAATTGACGATGCGACCCTTCGAGTCGGTCAGGCGGCCGTTATCGAGGACCTGCAGAAGTATATTAAAAACCTCCGGGTGCGCCTTCTCTATCTCGTCGAAAAGGATGACCGAGTATGGGCGGTGGCGGACGGTCTCCGTGAGACCGCCGGATTCATCGTGACCGACATAACCCGGAGGCGCGCCGATGAGCTTCGACACGGAATGTTTCTCCATGAATTCGGACATGTCGACACGGATGAGAGCCTTTTCGTCATTGAACATGAATTCAGCCAGGGCTTTCGTAAGCTCGGTCTTGCCGACGCCGGTCGGACCCAGGAATATGAACGAGCCGATCGGGCGGTTCTGGTCGGCGATGCCGGCGCGCGAACGGCGGACAGTATCGGAGATCTTCGAGACCGCCTCGTCCTGGCCGACGATCCTGCGCCGCAAGTCGGCTTCCATGCGCATGAGCTTCGAGGCTTCTGATTCGAGCATCCTCGAGACCGGTATGCCGGTCCAGCGCGAGACAACGCCGGCTATGTCTTCGGCCGTGATCTCTTCTTTCAAGATGCGGCGCGATGATTGCAGTTTCTTCAGGCGCTTGTTCTTGGATTCTAACTCTTTTTCGAGAGTAGGAATGCGGCCATAGCGCAGTTCGGCGGCTTTCGCCAGGTCGGCGCGAGCCTCGGCCGTCTCGGCTTCTATGCGCAGGGCCTCAAGCTCTTTCTTCAGGCGCTTCATTTCGGCAATAGTCTCTTTTTCATTCTTCCACTTGAGTTCCAGTTCCGAAGTGGATTCCTTCAGATCCGCGATTTCCTGCTCAATCTTGGCCATCCTGGCCTTGGCGGCCTTGTCGACGTCCTTCTTGATGGCTTCGCGTTCTATTTCCAGCCTCATGATCTTGCGGCGCGTCGTTTCGAGCTCTGGTGGCATGTTTTCCAGAGAAATACGCAGAGAGGAAGCGGCTTCGTCTATGAGGTCCACGACCTTATCCGGCAGAAATCGATCCGTGATGTAGCGGCTGGCCAGATTGACCGCGGCTACGATCGAATCATCCGTGATGCGGACGCCGTGATAGAGCTCGTACTTTTCCTTGAGGCCGCGCAAGATGGCGATGGCGTCTTCTATCGAAGGCTCGTTCACGTAGACCGGCTGGAAACGGCGTGTAAGAGCCGGGTCCTTCTCGATGTATTTCTGATATTCCTTTATGGTCGTGGCGCCGATGGCCCGAAGCTCGCCGCGGGCCAGAGCGGGCTTGAGCATGTTCGAGGCGTCCATAGAGCCCTCCGACGCGCCGGCGCCGACGAGCGTATGTATCTCGTCTATGAACAAAATGAT
>CAYITC010000107.1:0-1543 GCA_964366245.1 uncultured Candidatus Saccharibacteria bacterium | reverse complement strand
GCATCATGCGTGCACGCGAGTTCCTCATGAAGGACTTATATTCATTTTCGCGTGACCAGAAGGAGCACGATGATTATTATGAGAAGGCTAAGCAGGCGTACGTGCGCATCTTCGATCGAGTGGGTTTGGGGGCGCAAACGTACACCACTTTCGCTTCAGGCGGCATGTTCTCGAAGTTCTCGCATGAATTTCAGACTGTTACTTCTGCCGGCGAAGACACTATCTATTTGAATGAAGCAAAACGCATTGCCGTAAACAAGGAAGTCTATACGGACGAGGTTCTGGCTGGGCTCAGAATGAAAAAGTCGGACTTCGTAGAGAAGAAGGCGATCGAGGTCGGGAATATTTTTGGCCTAGGTACGCGCTTTTCGGATGCTCTGGGTCTGAAGTTCAAAGATGAGGCCGGCAATGCGCGTTCGCCGTTCATGGGTTGTTATGGTATCGGCCCAGGACGCGTCATGGGAACCATCGTCGAGACTCTTTCCGATGATAAGGGAATAGTCTGGCCTGAAGCCGTGGCGCCATTCAAGGTATATCTGGTAGCTTTGTTCGATGAAAAAGGCGAGGTTAAGGAGGCCGCTTGCGAGCTTTATTCGAAGCTGTCAGCAAGGGGCATCGAAGTCCTTTACGATGATCGCGACACGACCGCCGGAGAGAAGTTCTCCGATGCGGATCTCATAGGCATCCCATGGCGCTATGTCATAAGCGAGAAGACTCTGGCCGCCGATTCCGTCGAAGTCAAAGACCGCAGAACAGGGAAGGTGGAGATGAAGAAGATTGCCGCCTTATAAGGCTCTCATTGTCTAATTGAATAGGTGGCGCAAGACTCATTTGGAATCACAAAATATTGTGGGTTCTAGGTTGTTTGCAAGCCACAGTAAAGCACGTCTATAAACCAATGTCAATTACTTGAGCCGCGAGCTTTATGATAATGTTCAATTTATGATAAAGAAATGGAAGGAGAGGCTTTTTTCCGGCATATCGAACGACATAGGCATCGATCTGGGCACCGCTAACACGCTCGTCTACGTGCGCGGCAAGGGCATAGTGGTGAATGAACCCTCCGTGGTCGCCGTGAATGACAAGACCGGCCAGGTCGTGGCCGTCGGCATGGCCGCGAAAGAGATGCTCGGCCGGACGCCGACACACATCACGGCTGTCCGTCCGCTTGTCGAAGGAGTCATCTCCGACTTCGAGATCACCGAGGAGATGCTTTCGTATCTCATGAAGCGCGCCGGACAGTACATGCCGAAAAAGCTTTTGGGCCCGCGCGTGGTGGTCGGCGTACCTTCGGGCGTCACCAACGTCGAGGTCCGCGCCGTTCGCGACGCCACCCGGAATGCCGGCGCCCGCGAGGTCTATATCATCGAACAGCCAATGGCCGGCGCGATCGGCATCCGCTTGCCCGTTCATGATCCGGTCGGCTCGATGGTCGTGGATATCGGCGGCGGCACGACCGACATCGCGGTCATATCGCTCGGCGGCATCGTCCGCTCGAAAAATCTTAAGATCGCCGGAGACAAGCTGAACAGCGACATCATCT
>CAYITC010000106.1:0-1557 GCA_964366245.1 uncultured Candidatus Saccharibacteria bacterium | reverse complement strand
TGCGAAATCAGATGCCGTGAAATACGGCGATTTGGTGTTAGCATTTCGAGTTTGGAACGGATTTACGAGTCATTCCGGCTCGCGCCGCACGAACGGACACCGGCAATTGTCTATGCCGATCATCCCCAAATAATATGGTAAGGGTGGTGAGGGAGTTGTGGTGAAGGGACCTTGCGAGCGCGACTGGCGCGAGCACGAGGAATTTCTCAGCAGAGAAATATCCGTGTCCCTGAACTGCAACTCCCTCACCGCCCTTTCTGTTTTTTCAACGATCTTTCATCGCTCTCCCAGCCTCGCGGTCGCCTTCGCGACGCATGATAGTCGCGCGCTTGTCGAACTTCTTCTTGCCGCGAACCACCGCCACGGAGACCTTCACCAAAGGACCCTTATTATATATAGAAATCGGCACGATTGTCAATCCTTTGCCCCCTTCCAGGGACGCCAGTCTCCGCAATTCTTTCTTGTTCAAAAGCAGTTTGCGGTTACGGCGCGGATCATAGTCGCCGGGCGTGTTCTTTTCCTGATACGGAGGCACGAATGCATTCACGGCGAAGGCCTCCCCGCCGCGCACCACCACATGCGAACCGTCGAGCGACCCTTGCCCTTTCTTCAAAGACTTCACTTCGAAGCCAAAAAGCTTTATTCCCGCCTCGAAAGTCTCCAGGATCTCGTAGTTGAACCGCGCTTTCTTGTAGTCGACTAAAGTCGCCATGGATGATATCGTAACATATATTTTATGGCCTTCACTCCCACCAAATGGATCCTGTATACCTCCAACGAAGAGGCCTGGCAGGCTATGCTCCAGGATTGTTCCCGCGCCGCGAAAAGCATATCGCTGGAGCAGTTCATATTCGTCAAGGATGACTTCGGGCAGAGGCTCATAGATATATGCGCCGAACGGGCGGCTCAAGGCGTCGAGGTACGATTCCTCTGGGATGCCGGCGGCAGTTTTACCTTCTTCGGCTCGAATATTGCCGAAGACTTGCGAATGAAGCATATCAAACTTCTTTTTTGGAAAACTCTCATCCCCGGATATTTCAAGGTTCCGGACATCAGGTCGTGGTATCTGCGCAATCACCGCCGAACACTGGTCGTAGACGAAGAGATCGGTTATACGGGTAGCATGGCCGTCAAGGACAGCATGAGGGGCGGGCGCGATACCAATGTCCGCCTTGAGGGGCCGGTAGTCGCCCAGATGAGAAACGCCTTCGACCGCATGTGGGCCAGAGCTGACGATAAGAGGCATGTTCCTCCGCAGGTTTTTCCTCGAGATCATGAATTTAAATATGTCACTAACAACCGGGCTCCGGGCAAACGTCATCTGTACAGAACGCTTGTCTAGGCCTTACGCGATTCAAGGCGCTATATATACCTCACAACGCCCTACTTCGTCCCGACCAGCCGTCTGGCGCGGGTCATCAAGCTCGCGGCCCACCGGGGAGTGGATGTGCGGATAATACTCCCGGAACGCACCGACCACTTCCCATCCATGGACATCGGGGCTAGGTCGTTTTTCAATACCCTTCTTGAATCAGGCGTAAGGATCTTCCTTTAGAT
>CAYITC010000105.1:0-1627 GCA_964366245.1 uncultured Candidatus Saccharibacteria bacterium | reverse complement strand
TTGAAATGATGGGGAACTGGTCGCTGGGAAGCTACTTCAAAGAAGATGCCCTTAAATGGAGCTATGAGCTTTTGACCGATAAAGAAGAGGGTTTTGGTCTTGATTCTAAACGCCTATACATAACGGTCTTTGCCGGCGATAAAAATTCACCTCAAGACGATGAGGCTGCCAAGATTTGGGAATCTGTGGGTATTCCTAAGAATCGGATCTACTTCAAAGACGCAAGTTCTAATTGGTGGCCAGCAGTAAAGGGTAAGGATGTTTGGACTGGGCCAACCGGGCCTTGTTCAGAGATATTTTATGACTTAACGGAAAACGGATTAGGCGATCTGACACCGGAAGAATTCGACAAGGCTGATAAAGCGCAGGAGGTCGTCGAGATCTGGAATGACGTCTTCATGGAGTACGAAAAGAAGGACGGGAAGATAGTCGGCAAGCTGGCGAAGAAGAATGTGGATACGGGAGCGGGCTTTGAACGCATATGCGCCATACTTCAAAAGAAATCGAATGTTTTTGAGACGGATGTTTTGCAACCACTACTTAATAAGGTTAAGGAATTTGCATCCAAATTTGAGTTGGTTTCCGGAAGGATAATTGCCGATCATGTACGAGCGGCGACATTCCTCATAGCTACCGGTGTTCTCCCTTCAAATACTGACAGGGGATACGTTTTAAGAAAACTGATACGGCGGGCAATCAGGCACGCGGATAAACTTGGTTTAAGCGAACATGGTCAGTTAGATTGGATCGCAAAAACCGTGATTGAACTATATCAAGATACTTATGACGAGCTTAACAAAAATAAAAACATCATTGTTTCAACAATCATTAAAGAAGAAAACCGTTTTAGAGAAACTTTGAAACAAGGCCTTAAAGAATTCGAAAAGGGTGTGGACGCGTTCACCTTGTTTTCTAGTTACGGATTTCCACTTGAATTAACTCTCGAGATAGCAAAGGAGAAGGGGGTCATAGTAGATGTAAAAGATTTTGAGGAAAAATTCAAGAGACACCAGAAAATCTCAGGAGCCGGAGCGGAAAAGAAGTTCAAAGGAGGACTGGCAGACGCGAATGATGAGATGGTCGTGAGATATCACACGGCGACGCATTTATTGCACCAAGCTCTTCACGACGTTTTAGGCGAAGGCGCTGATCAAAAGGGTTCGAATATAACGTCAGAGCGCCTACGCTTCGATTTTTCGCACGGCGCTAAAATGACGGACGGCGAAAAGAAACGGATAGAAAACATCATCAACGAAAAAATCTCCGAGAGTTTGCCGGTACGACAGATCGTTTTGCCGCGCGCGGAAGCGGAGAAAACCGGCGCCCGTCATTTCTTCGGCGAAAAGTACGGCGATCAAATATCTGTCTACTTTATAGGCGACGACCTAGCCACGGCCTATTCAAAGGAATTCTGCGGCGGCCCGCACGTGAAGAACACTTCGGAGCTCGCCGGCCCGGAAGGTAAATGGCGCTTCAAGATCATAAAAGAGGAAGCCGTCTCGCAAGGGATCCGCAGGATCAAGGCCTTTTTGGCTTAATCAAAGCCGTGTTAGAATAGTGTCATGTTCTTCTCCAGGAATGACCCTCATAAGCTCATACTGCTTCTGGAAATCCAAAGCCCCATAGT
>CAYITC010000104.1:0-1635 GCA_964366245.1 uncultured Candidatus Saccharibacteria bacterium | reverse complement strand
TTTTGACTGTATGTAGGTTTTCATAAATTTATCGGGCGATTACTAAGGCGTCCTTGCGCGGCACGGCGACCACGGTACCGTCGCGATACTTCACTCTCCTTGCCCGCTTGCGGGCCCGAAGCTTCTTCACGATGTGCAAGGGATAGAACTCATAGAAATCCTTATCATCAAACCAGGCGCACTTGAACTCATAGACGCGCAGTCCGGTCAGGCGCGACAGCGCCAAGGCATACCAAGTGAGCTGTTCGATGGGCTTTTCCTTGCTGGCGTTCGGCTTATAGTCGAGTATGTGCACCATGCCGTTTCTGATCTGCACGAAGTCTATATGGCCGGTGAGGAGCTTCGGGAATCTCTGCGGCTGTTTGTCGCCCTTGAGCTCGACCAGACCGCCGTCCGTGATTTTGAATTTGAGTTCATTCTCCATATGCTCCACATCCTCCCGGCGGATGTAGACCGGGACTTCAGTAGCCACGGTTACGGAATCATTGGCGACCATGAATTTCTGGAGGGCTTCGTGGCGCTTCTTGTTCTCGGTGACGGAAGGCAGTATGAGTCCGGCCAGCCTGTTGGCGAAGTTGGACTTGCTCCTCACTATCATGTCGGTCTTGTCGAACTTCGATCTTATCTCGGACATACGCTCCCCGTCCTGAAAGTACTGATGGGGTGTTTCGGATGATACTCCGTCGAGATATTCCTTGAGCGGACCGAATCGGCGGTTCTTGAATTCCTCGAGGAGAAGCGATGTTTTGGCGCGATGATAGCGGAAGCGGTACAGCTGGCGATGCGCCATAGAGACGATCTCTATCATGGTCTTGGGCGTCGCCATCTTGACGGCCCACGGCCGCATGCGCTCAAAGCGGCATATCGGCTTGTACTCCTCTATCCACGACGAAAGGGTCGCCGGCGTTGGCGGAAGGAGATCTTTATTTTTAGAGAACTTCTCTCCGACCACCCGGCAGGACTGTTCGAGCGTGAGGCCGAGGTTGTAGTAGCTGATTCCCTCGAGTATGAGCTCCAGCGGGAAGCGTTTGCCTTTCACGCGCTCGGCTGTAAATGTTCGGCTACAGGCCTCGGCGCGGCAGAGATAGAGCTGGACGATCTCGTGCTTTTTCTTTCTGACACCACGCTTTACGAAGTTCTCCGACCCACAATAAGGACAGGTTGTCTTATTCGACATATCCGCCCTGGTTGAAGCTTCCGTCTTTCCCGCCTTGCTTTCCGTATCACGGATTTCAGGACTGGAAATATCACGATTTTCCGGGGTTTTTGGACTCAAACCGAGCACCCGTGATACGATATGGGCCGTTTTTTCCAGAGTTTTCAGGGGGTTTTCCATACGCATTTCCGACACTACTCTTTCCTACGGAAAATGCAAATATGAAAGTTATGGATTTACTACAGCTGTAGTTGAAGCGGTCTCGACCATAGGAACAGGCTCTGGCGTAGTAGTCGGGGTTGGAGTAGCTTCAGGCGTCGGCGTAGTGGTCGGAGTCGGAGTCGGCGCAGGCTCGCTTACCGCTGGCGTACTGGTGGCTACAGGTTCGACAACCACGGAAGGAGTGGAAGTTGCGACTGCCTCAATAGAGGTCGCCGTGATGGTCGGCTCCAGGATCCACGTCCGCTTCAAACGGCGTC
>CAYITC010000103.1:0-1704 GCA_964366245.1 uncultured Candidatus Saccharibacteria bacterium | reverse complement strand
ACGACGTGTTCTCTTCCTTTCTATTTAATGGACAAACTCCATTTATATATCCTTGCCGCTCCGGCCATAGACGACCGCGCCGCCCAGGTGCTGAACAGGCATGCTCTCGAACGGCACATCGGCTATTTTTTTCTTTTTGGCGGGCGTTGCGTCCTTGCCCGGCTCGCCGAGCTCCTTATAGACCGCGCCCAAGACTCCGTTCACGAATCGCCCGGAAGTCTCGCCGCCGAAGGTCTTGGCCAGCTCGATGGCCTCGTTGATGGCCACCTTGGCCGGGACCTCGCCGCGGTCGGCAAATAAAAGCTCATACAAGCCGAGCCGCAGGACATTCCTGTCCACGGGAGAGATCTTGTCTATGGGCCAGTCAGGGGCCGCTTTCTCGATGATGCTGTCGAGATCGGATTTCTTGGCGATCACGCCATTTATGAGAGAGTCCACGAAGGTCTGGTCAGTCAAGCCTGGGGCATATTCTTTTACGTTGCGGGCGATGAGGGCGGAAACATCTCTGGAACGGCCTCCACAGAAGTCCCATTCGAAGAGGGACTGGAGTACGACTGACCTTGAAAGATGTCTATTGGCCATGAATTAAAAGTTCAACATAAGGGACCGGAATCGTATTTCACCCGAACCAGGGACGCAATCGCTTCTGCTTCTAGGCTGTCTTCTTCGCCTCAACCTTCTTAGACTGCTTGGCCGCCTTGACCGCGAAGTCTATCACCTTGCGCCCATTATACCATCCGCAGTTCATGCAGATGGCGTGGCTCTTATGGGCCGCGCCGCAGTTGCCGCACTTGGAAACGCGGGCCGCGTCCAAAGAATGATGCGACCGTCTGTTATCCCTGTGTGAGCGCGTCGAGCGCATCCGGTTTACCATGGAAATGATTATGGCATAGCCTGCCGGAAAATTCAATATTCATTGCCCGAATGGGTAAATTCTGGTATATTTTTCCTGTTTTCCCGATAGAAGCACGCGCCCATAGCTCAGCTGGTAGAGCAGATCCCTCTTAAGGATAAGGTCGAAGGTTCGATCCCTTCTGGGCGCACAAGAATGGTACGATTGTAATTCAGAACGACGTGTTCCCCGCCGGGGTGGCGAAATTGGTAGACGCACTTGGCTTAGGACCAAGCGGAGCAATCTATGGAGGTTCGAGTCCTCTCCCCGGCACTATTGACTTGTCGTACAAACCTGTGCTATAATCGCATTTAGCTGAATCGTTCTTAGACAGTTTAATACAAGAACTGGACGGCTACGGATAAGAAACCCTCAACTTTTGAGGTTGCCAAATGAGCACGCTAGTAAAAGAGTCCGCACATGAACTCGAAATCGTGGGCACTTCGTCGGAGAGCGCAAGCTCATCGACTGTTAACGGAAAAGCGAGCGGTGTGATAGCGCTCGCCGGTTCTAACGAACCGCCATTGGTGAACAAGATCTTGACCCCGGCAATGGTCGGGCTCGATGCTCTGTTCGCCATCTATCTCGCCGCATGGAAAGGTCAGAACGACCTCTTCCGCGGCGCCAAGTTCGCAGGGGTGCATTACGCCGACCGGGCAGTCCCGGCCAGCGACGATGAGGCCGCGACCAAGGGCTACCTCCTCATCGGATTCGGCCGGAACGACGACAAGTTCGGCAGATTCGGCACCGAAGATCACGAGGAGACTGGTCGTGAAGCCGACGCTTCGATCAGTAACAAGGTCGCTCGGGAA
>CAYITC010000102.1:0-1738 GCA_964366245.1 uncultured Candidatus Saccharibacteria bacterium | reverse complement strand
TCTCGACTTGCGATGAGCCGGGAACCCCCGGCTCGTTCTTATAACCGGCATACTGGCCTCTCATCCCGCTTTCCTTCAGAGAATTTCCGGAAGCGGCTTGGAGCTTTTTCAAAACCCGCGCGCGCTCGACGCGAATATCGTCGGAACTGAAAGATTTCGGACGGTCCATAGTGACTGCCGAGAGCATCATGAGTATGTGGTTTTGCCCGACATCCTTCAGCGCGCCCAGGGGATCATATGAATCTCCGCGGCCTTCCATGCCTAACTGCTCAAAAAGCTTGATATGTATCTTGTCCACGAATTCGCGCCGCCAGATCGGCTCGAAGATCGAGTTGGCGAATCGAAAGGCGATGATGTTCTGCAGGGCCTCCTTGGCCAGATAGTGATCGATGCGGAATATCTGCTCTTCTTTGAAAAGCTTGCCCAAAAGCTTGTCCAGATTGCGAGCCGTCTCCAGGTCCCGCCCAAACGGCTTTTCTATGAGCACCCGGGTCCAGCCGGTATCATCGGCACAAGGCTCGGTCAGGCGCAAGTTCGAAAGATTGTTCAAGATGCTTTCATACAGGCTGGGCGGAACCGATAGATGAAAAAGCTTGTTGGAGCATTGGCCCCAGCGGCTGTCTATTTCATTTATCCTGAAAGCCAGCCGCTCGTAGGCGGTCGAGTCGTTGAACATGCCCTGCTCGTAGGACATGTGGTCCATGAAATGCTTTACATCTTCCTCCTTGAATTCGCCCGGCTTCACATGCAAACTGCCTCGGATGAGTTCGCGGAATTCTTCGCGGCTGAATGAGCGGCGGGAAAAGCCGATGACGGCAAATCGCGCGGGCAGTTTCTTCTTTGAATACAGGGAGAGGAGGGCCGGCAGGAGCTTGCGGGCGGCCAGATCTCCGGTTATGCCGAAGATGACGAATATGGTCGGGTGCATGGCGGAGGATTCTCCGGCACAATTTGGGGAATTGTCCATGCGCGCATTGTACTAAAAATCCTCGCCCCAAGATACCCAGGCCGGATAGATATTGCCTGCCACGAAGACGCACGGTAGAACGATGATGGCCACGAGGATCCAGAGAATGAAACTGATGATCTTCGGCAGGACGCTGAAAAAGGCACTGATTATTTCGCCGAATAGGCTGAACATGGCCCCGAACGCGGCTACTAACGGATTTGGTGTTGATTCGCCGTCCATATGTTCTCGATATTAGCTAAAAGAGGACGAACTGTCCATTTTTCTTCTAGTGCACCCTAGAGGGCTCGGTCCCTACGGGACCTGTATAGGCTTCGCATTTCCTCGTCAGGATGCCGACTCGGAAATATGCTCAGCCTTTTCTCGCCCTCCACGGACGTACGTGCGCACGTCCTGGACTGCACACTTCGTGTGCACCCTAGAGGGCTCGAACCTCTGACCTCGCCCGTGTGAAGGGCGCGCTCTAGCCAACTGAGCTAAGGGTGCTTGGCTACGGCCTATATCTAACCATATCAGCTAAGGGTGCGCGGCTATGCTCGTATCAGTTCGGGTTGATTTTATTCTGGTCGGGCTGCCGGGAGTTGAACCCGGACCTTACCCACCCCATGGGTAAATACTACCGCTATACTACAGCCCGGACAAAGGAAGCCTAGCATACCTTCATGAATATTTGAATTTTTCTTCATTGAATCTTGAACTTTTTTTGAAGAATATTTGAACATCATATTGCTACTCTTACCTACACGCATGACCACTGATTCCTGCGGGCGT
>CAYITC010000101.1:0-1746 GCA_964366245.1 uncultured Candidatus Saccharibacteria bacterium | reverse complement strand
GACAGCATCTTCACGCTCTTCTTCGCGGTGATGGCGTTCGTAAGCCTTTTGGCGTTTTTTCTGGCGCCTTACATAGTCCCGATCGTCCTGCCGGGTTTCAAAACCCAGGCTGAATTGTTCATCCTCATCGCCTCGATGCGCATCATGCTCTTGTCGCCGTTCTTCCTGGGGCTTTCGAATCTCTTCTCGAGCCTGACCCAGATGAGGCATCGTTTCCTGGTCTACGCGGCCAGCCCGATAGTTTACAACGTGAGCATCATCGCCGGCTTGCTCTTGGCTTACCCGCGCTTCGGTATCCAGGGTCTGGCCATGGGCGTGGCCTTCGGCGCATTCCTGCATATGGCCATACAGGTGCCGTTCATGGTCCATGAAGGGCTCGCGCCCAGGTTCACGAATCTGATCGACTGGAAGGCCATGAGACGCATCGTGACGACCGCCTTGCCGCGGACTGTCACCTTGGGGGCGAACCAACTAGCCTCTTTTATCCTAGTGTCGCTAGCCTCGCTCATGACGGTGGGATCGATCTCGATCTTCAACTTCGCCTTCAATCTCCAGTCCGTGCCGCTCACGCTCATCGGCGCCAGCTATTCTTCGGCCGTTTTTCCGACGCTTTCGAAGCTCTACTACGAGAAGAAACTGAACGAATTTTTGGAGAAAATGATCACGGCGGCGAGGCATATAATCTTCTGGTCGATGCCTTTGACGGTGCTTTTCGTGGTCCTGCGCGCGCAGGTGGTCCGTACGATATTAGGCGCCGGCAATTTCGATTGGGCTGATACACGCCTGACCGCGGCCATGTTGGCTTTATTCACGATCTCGACTATCGGCCAGAGCCTCATCGTCCTTTTTGTTCGCGGCTTCTACGCCGAAGGCAAGACCTCGAAGCCCTTGGTCATAAATGCCATTTCGGCCGTCGCCATCGTCGTTCTCGCCTATATCCTGGACAAGGCTTTTTTCGCTTTCCCGGTATTCCGCTTCTTCCTGGAGGATCTTCTCAAGGTGAGCGGTCAGGCCGGCACCAGCGTGCTGGTCCTCGCCCTTGCCTATACGCTTGGCGTTATCCTCAACACCATCCTGCACTGGGTCTCCTTCGAGCGCTCGTATAAAGGCTTCAGCCGTCCGGTCTTCTCGACCCTGTTCCACAGCTTCGCCGCTTCGGTCGTCATGGGTTATGCCTCATATCTCTCCCTGCACATATTCTCGGCGGTCTTTCCGCTCTATAAGGTCTGGGGAGTCTTTCTCCAGGGCTTATGCGCTGGTCTGATCGGTCTGGTCGTCCTCGTCCTGACCCTCCGTATCCTCGAGAATAAGGAGCTGGCCGAAGTTTGGAAGACCTTGCACCAAAAGATCTGGAAAGCGCCGGTGCCGCCGGCCGAGGTGGTGCAGATATAATTTTTTCAATTAAAAACGGCGCTTTAATGTCTACACAATAGCGATAATCTCTCTCTGAAAGTGACCTTTTCGGAATCTTGATATACCAAGATTCACATGCGAGTTATTTATGAGCTAGAGCCGTATTTTTAGAATTTTTTACTCATAAATCTTGGTACACCAAGATTTTAAAAGTACTGGTTTGTAGAGAGAAAGTCATCGGGCATGCAGATGGCCTAAAATAAGGCCTAAATAGCATAAAAAGCAAATTCATGATATTTTGACGAAGACATGGACCCACGTTTTATTCGTAACTTCTCCATCATCGCCCACATCGACCACGGCAAGTCGACTCTGGCTGACCGCCTGCTCGAA
>CAYITC010000100.1:0-1760 GCA_964366245.1 uncultured Candidatus Saccharibacteria bacterium | reverse complement strand
TCGTTTACGGCGCCCTATTAGCCTCTTCCATTATGAAGAAGCCCGCCGGCAACGACCGCATGAGGGAGATCGCCGCCGCGATTCAAGCGGGCGCGAAAGCCTACCTCAATCGCCAGTACCGCACTATCGCCGTGATCGCGATAATCCTTTTTATAATCCTCTGGCTTACGCTCGGCTTGAAGATCGGCCTCGGATTCCTGGTCGGCGCCGTTCTCTCCGCTCTGGCCGGCTATATCGGCATGAATGTGTCGGTCCGCGCTAACGTCCGCACGGCCGAGGCCGCGCGTCAGGGATTGGCGCCGGCGCTTTCCTTGGCTTTCAAGGGCGGAGCGGTCACGGGTCTTTTCGTCGTAGGTCTAGCCCTTCTCGGCGTGGCCGGATTTTACGCGATCACCCAGGACGTGAGCTCGCTCATCGGCCTGGCCTTCGGGGCCAGCCTGATCTCGGTATTCGCCCGTCTAGGCGGCGGCATTTTCACGAAAGCCGCTGATGTCGGCACCGACCTCGTCGGAAAAGTCGAAGCCGGGATCCCGGAAGACGATCCCCGCAACCCGGGTGTCATAGCCGACAATGTCGGCGATAATGTCGGCGACTGCGCCGGCATGGCCGCCGACCTATTTGAAACATACGCGGTCACTACTATCGCGGCCATGATGCTCGGCGTGACTATTTTCAAGGGCTTCAATGGAGCGGTCATATATCCTCTCGCTCTGGGCGCTGTCGCCATTATCGCTTCTATCATCGGCACTTGGTTCGTAAGGATGGGCCGATCGCAGAACATCATGGGCGCCATGTACAAGGGATTGGCGGTCGCCGGAGTCCTCTCGGCCATCGCCTTCTATCCTCTCACCAAGTGGATCATGGGCGGCAACGGAATTTACGGCACGGCTCATCTTTTCGGGGCCTCGCTCGTAGGACTGACAGTCACCGCCCTTCTCGTCATCATCACCGAATACTACACCTCCACCAAGTATCACCCCGTAAAGTCCATCGCCGCCGCCTCGGTCTCCGGCCACGGCACGAATATCATCCAGGGTTTGGCTATATCCATGAAGGCCACGGCCTGGCCGCTTATGACCATCGTAATCGGGATCTTGTTCGCATATTACTTCGGAGGCCTCTACGGGATCGCCGTCGCGGCTATGAGCATGCTCTCCATGGCCGGGATCGTCGTCGCCATCGACGCCTACGGTCCGATCACTGATAACGCCGGCGGCATCGCCGAAATGGCCGAGCTACCGAAGGAAGTCCGCGATGTGACAGACCCTCTGGATGCAGTCGGCAATACCACGAAAGCTGTCACCAAAGGCTATGCTATCGGTTCCGCCGGTCTGGCCGCTCTCGTTCTCTTCGCTTCATATACGGAAGCGGTCGGGGGGCTCGTCTTCAGCTTGAGCGATCCGCGCGTCATCGTCGGCCTCTTCATCGGCGGCCTTCTCCCCTATTATTTCGCCGCTCTGTCTATGGAAGCCGTCGGCAAGGCCGCCGGTAAGGTCGTCGAGGAAGTCCGCAGGCAGTTCCGCGAGATCGCGGGCATCATGCAGGGCACGGCCAAGCCTGACTATTCCCGTTGCGTGGATATCGTCACCTCCGCGGCCATCAAAGAAATGGTCATCCCGGCCCTTATTCCCGTCCTTGCCCCGATCATCGTAGGCTTCGTTCTGGGCCCCGTGGCGCTAGGCGGTCTGCTTGTCGGTTCGATCGTTACAGGCCTCTTCGTCGCGATCTCCATGACCTCCGGCGGCGGCGCCTGGAGATCG
>CAYITC010000099.1:0-1773 GCA_964366245.1 uncultured Candidatus Saccharibacteria bacterium | reverse complement strand
GAACTTCGAGGACATGAAACCGACTCTGATCGACGGCCGGATCGCCGTAGACAGCCATTTCAGGCTGCTCGGGAACGAAAGGATATTCGCCATGGGAGATGTCGCGGCATATATGGATATTCGAGACCCATCGAATCCCAAGCCATTGCCACAGCTTGCCCAGGTGGCGGAATCCGAAGCGCGCATAGTGGCGGTGAATCTTCTTTCGACGATCCGCGACGATCCGCTCCAGGATTTCCACTACCGCTCCAAAGGCAGCCTGGTCTCGGTCGGCCAGTGGTTCGCCCTTGGCGAGATATATTCCATGAATATAGCTGGCCGATTCGCCTGGTGGCTCTGGCGCACGGTATACTTATTCAAGTTCGCTTCCTGGAAAAATCGAATCAAAATAGGCTTCGAGTGGTTCCTTCAGCTTTTTTTCCCGCGCGACATTACTAAAATAAGCTGACAAAACGATGTCGCTTAATTGGTAGTTTTACAGGATTTGTCTAGGCCCGGCCCTATTGAAATAAAAGGAATGCTGACTTGTTGTTCGCCCAAAGCGCCAGCCGCCACGGCATATTTCGGAAAATAAATTTGGAGGTCAGTTTCCGTAAAGGTGAAATTTCTGAAATTTTCCTCCCTAGGGATCGTGCCGTTTATAAGTATTTCCGTGGGTTCCGCGTCCCCGGCTGTCGTCACGAGCTTGTTCAAAAGCCGTTTTCTGGCCTCGGTACTTATGGCCGAGAGATAATCCGTGCTCGAAGCGAACAAATCACCGATTGACAGGATTTTTCCATTGATGACGTCGAGATTGAATGTCTGCAGATCCTGATTTTCATTCGCTCCGCCGATATAGGAATCGAATCGGATAATCAGACTGACGTAACTGCTGTTGGTTTGAACCGATTCGAAGTTTGCCAGGAATGAAAAATCATTTTTATTGATTACCTGGTCTTTCGGCGCCGTAGCTTTCCTGGCTTTAAAATTTTCATCGGCTTCCTTTCTGAATTCCTGAAGCCGGTTCAAAACCGCGGACCTTATCGCCTGATTGAATTCCGGCGTTAAGGAAGGAAATTGGGGATATTCGACCGACACTGACGGAGAAGTGGAAGCTTCTTCGTTTATTGTTTCGGTCTTGACCGCAAGAGGAAGCCCGCATTTCTGGCTTATCAGGATCGCAGTATCGGTTTTGGTGGTGGAAACCGGAGTCGGTGCGACATTCTCCTGGTTCATGACGAAGAACGCTACGCCTCCGACTATGGCGATGATGACTACGAGGACTACCAGTTGCAGAAGTGTCTTCATGGTGGGATTGTAACATTTCCAGCCTAGGGTAGGTTATAATGACTGAACATGGGGCAACAAGATCCAAAAGCATTGTCCGATGCCGAATTGCTCGGTCTTTCCCGCGAAAAACCGGCGGTTTTCGAGGAGATCGTAAGCCGCTACCAAAGGCTATTTGTGCGCAAGGCCTTATCGATCCTGCGCAATGAAGATGATGCCTACGATGCCGTTCAGGACGCTTTCGTTAGGATATACAGCGCCGCCAAAAAGTTCAGGCACCGGGAAGGCGCCTCTTTCTCTTCGTGGGCATATACGATTTTAGTAAATCAGTGCTATACGTCGTACAAAAAGAAGCACAAGCGCGAGATCATTTCCCTGGAATTCGCGCCCGAGCTGGTGGAAGTAATTCCCGATCAGGCCGGTATAGACGATCTCGAGAGGAAATTCACGAAAGATTATCTTTTGAGCATGATCTCCAAATTGCCTGTATTGCTGCGCAGGGTCGTT
>CAYITC010000098.1:0-1789 GCA_964366245.1 uncultured Candidatus Saccharibacteria bacterium | reverse complement strand
GCGTGCCGATGTACATTCCAGGGCGCTTGCGGACGGGATCGAGACCCTCGAGAACGGTGATGGAAGAGGCGTCATAATTACCGCCAATAGCGCCTGCCCCTCCCGCTTTTCTAGCGGTTTTTGCGCTTTTTTTGTCTTTACTGGTATCGGGCATAAATAAAAAAGAATCGCTTCTTTAGTAACTAAAGCATAGCAGAAATAGCCCTAAAATGCACGCGAATTTACGCGCGAAATGTGGACAAAATACGGCTTAATTGAGGTATTTTTTAACCAACAGCCTGCCTCTTCGGATTCTTATAAAGCTCCAACAGGGCGAACAATAGGGCGACGATGAGCGGGCCGAGCACGAATCCTATCGGTCCGAAAAATGCCAGTCCGCCGAATATTGAGAGCAGGATCAGGAATGGATGGATCTTTACTCCGCGATTCACGAGTATCGGTCCGAGGAAATTATCGATGAGCCCGACCGCGATCATACCCCAAATAAGCAATCCTACCGCCTGCCCGGTCGAACCGAAGAAAAACAGATAGGCTATTCCGGGGATCAGGACCAAGGCCGTTCCTATCCCGGGAATAAGCGCGGCCATGGCGGCGAACACGCCCCATAAGACCGGATTCGGAACGCCGAATATCGCGAAGCCGATTCCAGTCAAGATTCCCTGGATTATGCCCACGGTTATAGAGCCAGCGAATATGGATCTCACCGCCTGCTCCAGCTTGGACAAGATGTGTTCGTCGTCCAAGTCGCCCAACGGCGACAGAGCCACCAGATGCCTCTTCAATTCGCGTCCGTCCCGCAGGAAATAAAAGAGCGCCAGGCACATGACGAAGAATTCTATGACCACTTTCGAAACTTTGGCGAAGATGTCGTTCAGATTGGAGAACGCCCAATGAGCCACGGTGCGGAGCAGTTCGACGACGTTCAGGGAATCGAACGAGTAGGGCTCGTATATGCCGAAGAGAGAGCGCGAAAGGGACTGCGAAGCGTCGTTCAAGGCCTCGACGACCTGGGATCTTTGCGTCTCGTCAACTAGAACGGCGTACATGTCTTTTATCTCGGAATAGCTCTTGAGGGCGATCAGGAATAGCGGGACGAAAACGATGACTGCGATGACGATGAGGGTGATAAGCGCGCCCCAACTGCTTTTCTCTTTGTCTTTAAAAAAGTTCCTAAGAACATATCTGTGCAGAGGGGTAAAGATAACCGCCAGAGCCATAGCCAAAACCAAAGGAGCCAGGAACGGCAGGAATATCAGGACCGCCAAGACTATGGCGATGGAGAGTATGACCAGAAAGAAGTAATTCGCGTGGGAAGCCATCATGCCTATATCATAGCGCATTCCGGGTTGACCTACAAAAATATAGTGCTAGTGTATACGGCGGACAGTTACAACCCCGATAAAACTATGAGAGCTGTAATATCCGTTAAGGATAAGACCGGGTTAATCCCGTTCATTGCCAAATTGGTCAGATCCGGCGTTGACATAGTCTCAACCCGCGATACTTGTATAGACATCAAGGCCGCGGAACTACCTTGCTCGACGTTCCTGGAGATAACCGGCTTCCCCGAAATCCTTGGCAGCCAAGTGACAGCCCTTCATCCCAAAATTTTTGGCGGCATCATGGCCGACCATGAAAAAGAAGGCCACCTTATCACCATGCGCCGGTTATACATCTTTCCGATAGAGATCGTCATCGTCAATTTTTGCGATCTGTCATTAATGGCAAATCTAACGGCAAATCCGTCAATCGACGATATCGACGTGGAAGGTCCTTCGCTTCTTCGCGC
>CAYITC010000097.1:0-1817 GCA_964366245.1 uncultured Candidatus Saccharibacteria bacterium | reverse complement strand
GTCTTTCCCTACACGACGCTCTTCCGATCTTGTTTCTCCAAGCGTCGACGGCTTGGCCGATCTGTTTTTCGGTCGTGGTCGTGTCGGCATCGATTTGGAAGACCTCGACCCCCGGGAATTTCCTGCGGATCTCCTGGCGCACCCGCTCCGTGCCGATCCCGAGGGGAGACAAGCGATGTCCGCCGCAGTTGGCGCAGGTCTCCTCGGCGCTCTTGCGCTCGCCGCAAGCATGACACATGAAGAAATTCCTGCCGGTCTGCTTCGAGACGTGTAGGACCAATGGCGTGCCGCATTTCGGGCAGGAAACGATGCTTTCGCAATCGTCGCAGACCGTGAGCGTCGCCAGACCGCGCCGGGAAGTCATGATGAAGACGTGCGAATTTTCATCGTGAGCCTTGCGTATCAGATCCTCCATCTCGTCGCCCAGGATCCTGAATGAAGGCTTCAAAATGTCGGCATCTTGCTTCATATCGACCAGCGCGTCCGAAGCCGTGGATATCGAGCGCCACTTGAATGGGGTGCCGTGGGAGATCTCATGCTCTTCGAGCCGATACAGGGTTTCCGCGCGCAGGATCGCGTCGGACAGATAGACGGTCTTCCGCTCGCGCCGACCGACAGCCTCGATTATCTTGCGATGGTCCACGTAGGGGTTTTTCATGCCCATCCAGCCGCGGCCGTTCTCGCGCTCGATGACGACGCTCTGGATGTCGCCTCTCGGCAGGACGGAAAACATCGGCGTGGCCACGACCACGACCGGGTGCCTGGTCCCGGCGATCTTGGCCCAAGCTTCCAGAGCCTTCTTTTTCGACAGGCCGCCATGCAGGAGGATGATATAGCCCTCGATGCCTTTTTCCAGGGCGGCGTATATCTGGCGCGCGTCTTCTATGGTCGGGGCATATATAGCCACGGATTTTTTGCGCGCGAACTGCTGGCGGATGAGGCTGCGCCACCCGCTCATACGGTCGGGATCGTCGCCCTGTACCCCATAGGTTTCGTGAGGCGACGGCGCGCCATCGAGAAAGCTCGATTGCACCGGCAGGGGCGGCGCGACCCTCTGGGCATTTTCCAGAATGATGTCCGGCAGGATGGCGCTCATGATCGTGCCCAGGTTCGTAGCGTAGAAGTCGGCCAAGAGACGGCATGAATCGATGAAGGCCGCCGAAAAGAAGGCCGCGGCCCTGACCTTGCCCAATTTGCGGATCTCATAAGGCGCTTTGCGGATCTCCGCCTTCAGATCCTCGGCCGACCTGGTCTCGGTCACGATGGCTTGGATGTTCTTCGAGCGTATGGGCACGGTCACCACGGCGCCTATGGGCACTTCCCGGGTGGTGAAATACGAGAGGGTAGGCGGCACTTTCAGCCTGGTGATCGGCACGACTGTGATGATGTTCATGCCGTAGTTATACCCCATGAATTGTCTGATTGCTAGAGATCGCGGAAGGTCTCTATTTTCGCACCCAATTTATTCAACCGCACCGCGAGATCCTCATAGCCGCGGTTTATATTATAGACATTCCGAAGCACGGAGACGCCGGGCGCGGCCAGCATGCCGAGCATGATTATGACCGACGGGCGCAGAGCGGGCGGGCAGACGATCTCGGCGGCCTTGAGCTTGGCCGGGCCTTTGACGTAGAAACGATGCGGATCGGCGAGAATGGATTCTACTCCCAGCCGATCCAGTTCCTTGTAATAGATGGCGCGTTCCTCATATACCCAGTCATGGATGAAAGTCTCGCCTTCGGCAAAAGCCCCTATGAGCGCGAAGAAAGGAAGGTTGTCTATATTTATGCCTGAGATCGGAAGAGCACACGTCTGAA
>CAYITC010000096.1:0-1837 GCA_964366245.1 uncultured Candidatus Saccharibacteria bacterium | reverse complement strand
AAATTCAATGCGAGAAAAACGCCTCGGTATAGATCATCTCTTCCGGAACGCCCGCGGCCCGCAATCCTTTCCACATATCGCCGACAAACGAGATCGAGCCGCAGATCAAGAATTCGCGCCCCGAAATACGCTTGTTCGAACCGGCGCCAAGGATGTCGCTTATGTTCATTCGGTTATGAATGACCGAGGGATCAAGGCACTTTTCCCTGGTCACATAATAGAACGCCTTAAAATTCTCGTGCCTTTCCTGGATCTCGTCGAGTTCTTTTTTGAAGACCAGGTCATCGTATGTCCTGGAACTGTGGAACAGGCGAAGTTTTCGCGAAGACTTATGCCCGAGCGAATCTTTGATCATGCTTCGAAACGGAGTTACGCCTATGCCGCCGGACATCATCACGAGCTCGCTTTCCCGCGATTCGCTGTAAAAGTACCCGTATGGCAGTGAAGCCGTAACCTTGTCCCCGGGGCAAAGCGCGCAGAGACGATTGGAAAATTCTCCCATAGCTTTAACGGTGATGCTCAAAGCGCCTTCATGCGGGGCGCTCGACATGCTATAGGCCTTCCCTTCCGGCGTGCCTGATTCCGGAAAATAAACAGTGATAAATTGTCCTGGATGATACGTGGGGATCTTCCCGTCGGCAAGCTGGAGCTTCAAGGTCGAGACTGTCGCGGATTCAGCTATCTTTTCCTTGACAATATAGGTATTCTTGGTTTCCGTTTTAATTGCGCATTGATTCTTCATAATCTTTGATCGCCTCGCGCAATGCGGAATGTCCCAAAACCGAGCAATGATACTTGCGGTTCGGCAAGCCGTTGAGGCGTTCGATGATCGCCTCCGGCGTTATCCTTTTTGCCCGAGCCAGGGTCATGCCTCCGTTCTCGGTCGCCATGACCGACATCATCGACGTCGAAGCGATAGCCGAAGCACAGCCGAATGTCCGCCATTTGCATTCCGTGATGCGTTCAGTCGCGGGATCGACCCGTATCCAGACAGCCATCATGTCGCCGCAGGCCGGACTGCCGACCACGCCGATGCCGTCCGCCACATATTCCGTCTCGTTGAGCAGGATATTACGCGGATTGAAGAAGTGGTCTTTGACGATATCGCTATAGAGCCAGTCCACGCCGTCGCAGACAGGCGGCACTTTCGCATCAGATATCTTTTTTACGACACGGACTTGTTTGTGCGTGTTTTCTCTCATGATAGTACCGCTGTTAGGGCTGATATGCTCGAAAGCCTGGAAGCGATATGCGGGAATACCGAAAGAACATGGTCGATATCGCTTTGCGTGGTATCCCTGCCCAAGGAGAAACGGATGCTACCGTGGGCGAATTCGGCGGTCTGCCCGATGGCCATGAGCACATGCGACGGCTTCAGGTCGAATGCCGAACAGGCTGATCCTGTCGAAGCTTCGATCCCCAGCCTGTCGAGCATGAGCAGGATCGATTCCCCTTCGATGTGCGGAATAGAGATATGGACATTGTTAGGCAGGCGCTCGGTCCGATGGCCGTTTATGATCGTACCCGGGATCTTTTTGACGAGCTCATCCATGAAGTAATCCCTCAACGCGGTCAGACGGGCATTTTCGATCTTTTTCGAACCGTCCGCCTTTTTGAGCGCCTCCCCGAACCCGACGATCAAGGGCAGGCTTTCCGTACCAGCCCGCAACATCCGTTCCTGTTCCCCTCCGACGATCACCGCGCCGATCGGAACCGTTTTTTTCTTGTACAACATGCCTACCCCTTTCGGCC
The DNA here is from genome assembly GCA_964366245.1 of uncultured Candidatus Saccharibacteria bacterium. Lineage (GTDB taxonomy): Bacteria > Patescibacteriota > Minisyncoccia > Phycocordibacterales > PALSA-1337 > C7867-002. The sequence continues at coordinate 85 of CAYITC010000096.1, read as the reverse complement.
CATATATCTTGGAGCCGTTCAGGGACATGAGATCGACGCCGAGCTCATTCACGTCCAATGACAATGCGCCGGCGGCTTGGCAGGC
>CAYITC010000095.1:0-1842 GCA_964366245.1 uncultured Candidatus Saccharibacteria bacterium | reverse complement strand
ACCATATCGGCAGAAGCCCAGGCCGAAGGAAAATATATCAGGCAATCGGGAGGCCGCGGACAATACGGCCATGTCTGGCTGCGCGTTGAACCGCTCGAGCGTGGCGCCGGTTATGAATTCGTTAATGCCATCAAGGGCGGGTCGGTCCCCCTGGAGTTCATTGCGCCGTCGGAGAAAGGCGTTAAAGAAGCGCTGGAAAAAGGCGTTGTCGCCGGTTTCCCGATGGTGGATGTTAAAGTCACGCTGTATGACGGTTCTTACCACGAAGTGGATTCGTCCGAGATCGCTTTCAAGATTGCCGGAGCAATGGCTTTCACCGAAGCGTCCAAAAGGGCAAAGCCGATATTGCTGGAGCCGATAATGAAAGTTGAAGTAATAACCCCGGAGCCGTCTCTCGGAGAAACGACCGGAGACCTTGCCTCCCGAAGAGGACAAATATTAAGCATTGCCGACAGAAGTCCACTGAATTTAAAGGTCATTGATTCTCTGGTCCCGCTTTCGGAAATGTTCGGTTATGCCACGTCTTTGCGCTCCTTGACCGAGGGCAGGGGAACATTTAATATGGAGTTCGATCACTATGAGCCGGTTCCAAATAATGTTGCCCAGCTCATAATAGAAGGCAAAAAATAACCACTCCGGATCTGAATATGAATATCGACGAGCTAAAAAAGTTAGTTAAGAATTCCACGGCTGTTTTGGTTCTGGACAACGGGGAGCCGTCTTTTGTGATACTTAACTACGACGCATACAAGGACCTGGTTCTCGGGGAACCGGTAAAAGAGGTAAAAATAAGCCATGCGGGCAATAACCACGCCGTTAATCCCGCAAATGGGTTAAGCAAAGATGAATCCAAACCGACGATCAGCGAAGCGGAATCGGAAGTTTTGGAAAGGATAAATAAAGACATTCTGGCCCTGAAGGAGGAGATAGAGAAAGAAGAGAAAATGGCATCTATTGACTAAAAGCCGGTATTCGGCTAAAATAACCTTTGCGTATAAACTAATAGCAACTGGCCACTAGTTGTTAGCCATTAGAGTTCATCTCTAGTCGCTATGCACTAGTTGCTAGGCACTAAACCAGAAATGGCAGGAAAATTTGAAAGATCAAAGCCGCACATGAATGTCGGCACCATTGGACACGTCGACCACGGTAAAACAACGCTTACGGCGTCTATTTTACATGTCGCGGATTTGTATAAAGACGAGGGCTATACTGCCCGAGTCGAGGACGTAGGCCAGATCGACGCGGCTCCGGAAGAAAAAGCAAGAGGAATTACCATTTCTTTACATCACTCGGAATATGAAACCCCGAAGAGGCACTACGCTCATGTAGACGCTCCCGGACACGCCGACTACATCAAAAATATGATAACCGGCGCGGCCCAGATGGACGGCGCGATATTGGTGGTTGCCGCGACTGACGGCCCGATGCCCCAGACCAGAGAGCATATTCTTTTGGCCAGGCAGGTTGGTTTGCCTTCTTTGATAGTTTTCTTGAACAAAGTTGACCAGGTTGATGACCCGGAGATGTTGGATCTGGTTGAAGCCGAAATAAGGGAACTTTTGAACAAATACCAGTATGACGGAGAAAAAACCCCAGTCATCAGGGGCTCGGGCCTGAAGGCCTTGGAAGCCAAGTCAAAGGATGACCCGGCGGTAAAACCGGTTAAAGAATTGCTGGACGCCCTGGACACATTCTTTGTCGATCCTGTTCGCGAACTCGACAAACCATTCCTTATGCCGATCGAAGACATCTTCTCTATTGAAGGAAGAGGAACTGTTGTAACCGGCAGAATCGAAAGAGGAAAGCTTAAAGTGAACGATGAAGCCGAAATAATCGGAC
>CAYITC010000094.1:0-2036 GCA_964366245.1 uncultured Candidatus Saccharibacteria bacterium | reverse complement strand
CGAGCTCGAAGGCGTGCTCGATGGTCATCGGAAAGCCCTGCGAACCCATCGGTATGAGCTTGGCGATCCGGTCGCCATCGTCGAAAGTGAAGCCCATGGCCCGGGCGACGTCGCGCACCGAACCGCGGGCCAGCATCGTCCCGAAGGTTCCGATCTGGGCCACGCGATCGGTGCCGTATTTTTGGCGCGCGTACTCTATCATCTCGTCGCGGCGGTTATCGGCGATGTCCATATCGATATCGGGTGCCGACGGACGGTCGGGGTTGAGAAAGCGCTCAAAGGGCAGATTGAAGGCCAGCGGATAAACGTTGGTGATGCCGGTCAGATACGACACCAGCGAACCGGCGGCCGATCCGCGGGTCGTGGTGAATATGCCGGTCTTGTGAGCGTGACCCAAGAGATCCGCCACGACCAGGAAATACGGCGCGTAGCCCTTATTCTTTATGACCTCGAGCTCATAATCGGCGCGCTTCATGAGCTCCTCCGTCCTGTCGATCTTCCTCGTTTTGAAGCCCTCTAGCGTGAGATGGCGGAGCTCGTCGTCATAAGACCGGCCGCTCTCGACTATATAATTCGGGAAGACCCAGCGGCCCAGTACGAGCTTCAGGTCGCAGGCGTCGGCTATCTTCCGCGTATTTTTGAGCGCCTCCGGAATATCCTTGAACAGATCCTCGGCCGTGTCGGCCGATATGAAGGAAAAATCATCCTCGTCGCTGTCTGAAACGCGGTCCGTGGCGTCCGTGTGGGAATTTACGCGCAAGAGCGTCTCGCGAGCGGCGCGGTCTTCCGGCTTCATGTAGTAGACATCATGGGCGGCCACGAGCGGGATCCCTTGTTTGCGTCCGAAGTCGATCAGGGTTTTCATATTCTCATCATGGCCGTCAATCTCGGCGTGCTTTGTGATCTCGAGATAAAGGCGGCCGTCATCGCCTTCGCCAAAAGCTTTTTTATAGAATGCCGCCACTTCATCGGCTTTATCCTGGTTGCGGCTCTTGAGCGACTGGGCGATCTCGCCGGAGAATGACGGCATGACGGCGATGAGCCCTTCGTTGAATTGCTCCATGAGCTCGCGGTCGATGCGAGGCTTGTAATAAAATCCTTCCAAGTTGGACTTGGTCACGAGCTGCAGAAGATTTTTGTAGCCGGTCTCGTTCTGGGCTAGGAGGACTAGCCGCGAACGGCGGTTGTCTATGCCGGCTTGCATGTCTTTTCGCGACCGCGCGGCGACGTAAAAATCCACGCCGATGATCGGTTTTATTTCTCTTTTTTTGCAGGCTTTATAGAAATCGATTGCGCCATAGAGATTTCCGTTATCGGTCAATGCCAAGGCGTCCATACCGAGGTTTTTGGCCGTATCTACGAGCTCATCTATGCGCGGCAGGGCGGAAAGCAGGGAATAATGAGAGTGGGTATGCAGGTGGACGAATCGTGAGGCCATGACAAGCGTAGTATAACAAAAAACCGCGGCGTAATTCGATGATAGAATGATGCCATGCCAAAGCGCTATTTGATCGGGGTGGATGAAGCTGGGCGGGGACCTCTCGCCGGCCCCGTCGCCGTGGGAGCTTTTGCCGTCCGTTCCGGGCTCGTTTTGCGAAAATTCCGTGGGGTCAAAGATTCCAAACGATTGACCTCGCAACAAAGGGAGCAGTGGTTCCGTGTCATTCAAGAATATTCTGATAAGGGGGAGATTTTTTACGCGGTTTCTTTCGCGAAAGCGGAGACGATAGACGAGAGAGGGCTGACTTATTCAGTATATTCGGCCATCAATCGATGTTTGAGGCGCTTGGAGGCTTTTGATCGCGAGTGCAAAAAAGCCGAAGTCAGATTGGACGGTTTGTTGCAAGCCTCCGGCCGCTATACGGATCAGCGGACGATCATCGGCGGCGATGAAATCGAACCTATAATCGCGCTTGCCTCCATATGCGCCAAAGTCCTGCGCGACAGGCGTATGGTGAAGGCCTCAAAAGAATTTCCCGAATATGGATTTGAACGGCACAAGGGCTATGGCACCAAGATGCACTATGAGATGCTCC
>CAYITC010000093.1:0-2056 GCA_964366245.1 uncultured Candidatus Saccharibacteria bacterium | reverse complement strand
AGGATAAAAGAAGGCGACCCGATACGTCTCCATGAATTCATGTATCCGCTCATGCAGGGCTATGACAGCGTGGCCATGGATGTCGACGCGGAGTTGTGCGGCACGGACCAGATCTTTAACGCCTTGGCGGGACGCGTTCTTCTCAAGCGCTACAAAAATAAAGAAAAATTCGTCATAGCGCTGAATCTCATCACCAATCCGAAAACGGGCGAGCTCATGTCGAAAAGCAAAGGTACTGGTGTTTTCATAAATCTGCCGGCGAATGAGCTGTTCGGCGCGATCATGTCTCTGCCGGACCCGATGATCGAGCCGCTTTTCGTGAATTGCACGCGTATCCCGCTCTCGGAAAAGGACGGGCTCATGGCCAAAGGTCCGCGGGAAGCGAAAGCCGCGATTGCTTTCGATATCGTGAAACGGTTCCATGGCGCGTTGGCCGCCGAAGGAGCAGGCCGGGCTTTTGAGAAGACTTTCGCCAAAGGCGGCGTGCCGGATGATGTGCTTGAAGTCGTGATCGCGAGGGACGCTCCGCTCGCCGATACCCTGGTTAAGGCCGGCATCGTCGAATCAAAGACGGAGTGGCGGCGCTTGGTCGGCGACGGTGCGATTAAGACTGCCGATGATAAGAAGATAGATGATCCAGCCTGGAAACCTGAAACGGGGACTATTCTTAGAATAGGGAAGAGAAGATTTGTTAAGATCCGGCTTATTTAACATAGCCGTATATATTGCTTGCCATCTAAGAAAGCAAGTTTTTTTCCAGCCTATAACCTAATGGGCAAGGGATAGTCCGGCTACATTTGAAAATCCCGCCGACCTTAATACATCCAAAGCCTCCTTCATGGTGCTTCCGGTAGTTATAACGTCGTCAATGATAATAACCAAGTGATCAAAAGTCGAGAGGGCGCCCATTAGTTGTTTTGCCGGCTCTTCATTCACGGAAAAAATGCCTTTGGAGCTTCGCAGACGCTCGTCGCGGCTTTTTAACGTCTGATGCGATGCGTGTTGGACCCTTTGAAGCAGATCTTTTTCAAAGATAAACCGTTTTTCAAAATCGAGCCGTTGGATCTCGTCGAGCAGAAGCTCGCACTGATTGAAACCGCGCTCTCGTCGACGACGCGAAGTGATCGGAATCGGAACAATGACGGCCTTCGAGCCTTGGGGCAAGGTTTTGTAGAGCGCGTACCCTCCTATCTGCGTGGAATGAATAGACTTCTTGTATTTTATGCTCCAAACGAGCTTCGACACCCGTTCATCCTTGTAGGCGAAGACCGATTTGACGCTCTTTAGCGGCACGACTGAAGCATCGTAGGGAGGCGCGGCGGGTAATTTTCGTGTTGCTTCCTCGGGAGTGAATGACAAAATTTCCTCCTCCTCTTTTGAAAGGGGGAAGAGCGCGTCCAGAATAGTTTTGTAGATCGCTCCAAAAAATTTCATGTGTTTTTCATGCGCTAAAGTATACAAGATTTTCTGCGTAGAAGTTGCTATACTATTTTCATGTCAAGTTTTTTCTCGTCGCTGTTCAAGAAGGAAGTCAGCGTTTTGGGCGTGGATATCGGCTCCTCGTCCATAAAAATCGTCCAGATAAAGAAGAAGAGGGGACGGGCCGTGCTCGAGACCTATGGCGAACTGGCCCTTGGTCCGTACGGCGGGATCGAAGTCGGTCGAGCGGTCGCCCTGCCCGCCGAGAAGCAGGCCGAAGCGATTCGCGACCTCCTGAAAGAATCAAAAACGACGACCGTACAGTGCGGCGCTTCCTTGCCGCTGACTTCTAGTCTGATAACTTTCATCACCATACCTCCGGTCCCCGAAAAACAGATCGGCGATGTGGTCATGATCGAAGCCAGGAAATATATACCAGTGCCCCTCGACGAAGTCTTCCTCGACTACTCCGTGATCCCGCATGAAGATACGTTTTCTCCCGACGGCGGCGACGAAAAAAAGGCTCCGGAGAATCATGAAGTCCTGGTCGTGGCCATCCATAACCAATATCTCAACGAATATCAGTCGGTCATGTCCGGAAGCGGTCTCGAGCCGGTTTTCTATGAGATAGAGATAT
>CAYITC010000092.1:0-2078 GCA_964366245.1 uncultured Candidatus Saccharibacteria bacterium | reverse complement strand
CTCCGAAAAGGTATAGCCTTTTTCGTTCACCTGGGTCTGGACGATCCCCGGCAGATGATATTCGATCGGATCTTCGATGGTAATGATCTTTACGTCCGGACTGTGCACCTTTTTCAAGAAGGCGTAGAGGGTCGTTGTTTTTCCCGAGCCGGTCGGACCGGTAGTGAGTATCATACCGTCGGGCCTAGTCATTTCCTTCATGAGGATATCCAAGAGTTTTTGATGGATACCCAGTTCCTCCAATGGCACATTGATGGATTTCGGGTTGAGAAGGCGCATGACTACGGACTCGTTATAAGCGCCGGGCAGGACGGAAACGCGGACCTCGACTTCGCCTATAGGAAGATGAATGCTGAAGCGCCCGTCTTGGGAATCCTTCTTGACGTTCAGCTTCATTCCTGAGATGAGTTTGATGCGGGAGAGAAGCAGGTTATACGTGTCAATATCGAATCTCATCACTTGATGCAGGACGCCGTCCAGACGATAGCGCAACTGGATGTAGGCTTCTTCCGGCTCGAGGTGGACATCGGACGCGTCTATGGCGAGCGCTCCGGCGAGCATGGTTTCCAATATGCGCGACACGCGATAGATTTTGTTGCCTTTCAGAGTGTTTTCCAGAAGCGATACGACCACGGGCAGGCTTTTTGCCTGGGAAATTATATCCGCGATCTCCACGTTCGAGATTTCAAGCGATCCGGACTTGCTTTCGTAGGCGAAAGACAGGTCCTTGTATGATCTCCAGGCTTTTTCGAGGCTTTGTGTGGAGGCGATCGCCAGTTCCGGCAAATAGCCTTTGGTTTTGAGGGCTTCGAGCGCGTCTTTGAGCCTCGGATCTTCGGGATTGCGCGCGGCGATCTTGATCTTCTTGTCCTGCATGGTGAAGGGCGCGATCTTGAGGTCGCGGGCGGTCTTTTCGTCTATGAGCCGCAGAGCGTCGGTGTTGACGTTCGAAACCTGAAGGTTCACATAGTCAACGCCGTATTTGCCGGAAAGAAGCTGAACGAGGTCCTCTTCTTCTTTGTGGACAAGGTCGTTTAGTCTCTGGTTCTGTTTGTCTTCATCAAATTTGATAGTCATTTCGCTATATTATATCATGCGCTATTATTCGGGCATGAATAATAGTCCCGAAACAGCTAAACAATGGCTTGCGAAAATCGGTCAGAATCGAGAAGGGGCGGGTGAAGCCTTCGTTGCCGGCTTGAGCGGGCATCTGGGGGCGGGAAAAACGGCTTTCGTGAAGCTGGTGGCTAAAGAGCTCGGGATAGAGGAGGTCGTGACGTCGCCGACTTTCGTGATCATGAAAATCTATGAGGCTGGAAATAACGGGCCTTTTAAGAGGCTTGTTCATATCGATGCGTATAGATTGGAAAGGAGGAAAGATCTGGAAGCTTTACGGTTTGAAGGTATTGCGGCCGATCCAAAAAACCTAGTAATGGTGGAGTGGCCGGAGAATGTGAGACTTGCCGTGGTTGATTTAAATACATGGTTAAAATTTGAAATCCACGGCGGTGCCTACACAGTTTCCGTGCAAACAGAAGCCGAGGACTTTCTTAAAAGGTCGCGAAAATTAAAATAAGGTAGAATAAGTCAATGAAGCGCCTCGTCCTACTCGATGCCCACGCCATCCTCCACCGCGCCTATCACGCTCTGCCGGATTTTTCGACGGCCAAAGGCGAACCGACAGGCGGGCTGTACGGGGTCTCGACGATGTTGTTGAAGATCGTTGCCGATTTGAAACCTGACTATGTAGTCGCTTGTTACGATGTAAAAGGCCCGACTCACAGGCATGAAGTATTCAAGGGATACAAAGCGCAAAGAAAAACGGCCGACGACGCTCTGATAGCTCAAATGATACGCTCTAGGGACATTTTTACCGCGTTCAATATCCCGATCTACGACAGACAGGGGTTTGAGGCCGATGACATTTTGGGAACCATCGTTGAACAGATGAAAGATCGAAACGCGAAGGATCTGGAAATAGTCATTGCTTCTGGCGACATGGACACGATGCAACTCATAGATGATGAGCATGTGCGGGTCTATACGCTGAAGAAAGGCATCAGCGATACGATCATGTA
>CAYITC010000091.1:0-2112 GCA_964366245.1 uncultured Candidatus Saccharibacteria bacterium | reverse complement strand
GCATAAAGGGTCATTCGTCTGCGGGGGAGTCGTGCGGGCTCTGCCGAGCGTTTTCACCGTAGTGAAATACGGCGGCGGCTACCCGGCTTATCAGGGAGACATCGCTTCGTGTCTCGTTACGGATTATCTGTCGGCTCTGCCATTCGATCCGGGCATGGCCGGCGCTCATTATGGGAGCATGACCGATTACGATAGCGGCTATGAGATCTTTCAGGACTCGAACGGGCGCATCACCGCGAGTTCGACTGGCGAGCTCGCCCCGACGATTTCTGTCACGAGATGAATCAGCAGATTCACCTACCGGGTGAATATGTTAAAGTTAAGCGATGACCAGAGAGCATCGTTCAATCATCGTGGTCGTCCTCTTGGCCGTGACCATAATCGGAGTCGGTTCCGGGGTCAAGCTGGCCCAGCTTGAAGAGAGTCGAAGAGCCGCGCAGGCCCTGCGCTACGAGGTAGATCTCTCGGCTCCCTTGAAAGCCGCTCAGGAATTTTTTGCCGAAAACGAGATAAAGATCGAAAAACCCCCGGCAAAACCAGCAAAACCGGCGGCTATCAAGCCGGCGCCTTCTGACGGCATCAGCGCCGAATCTTACCTGGCCGGCGATATCCAAACAGGGAAGATCGTGCTTGAAAAGAACGTCGACAAGATACTGCCGTTCGCCTCCATGTCCAAGCTGATCACGGCCCTGATCGCGACCAATATCTACGATGATACGGCCACGATAACGATCACCCCTGAAGAGATGAATGTGCCGGCCGACGCAAGCGGTCTCCGCGCCGGCGAATCTTTTACCGTCAAGGAGCTTTTATACCCGCTTCTTCTGAATTCGTCCAACGTCGCCGGAGAAGCCCTGGCGTCGTCTACTAACCGAGTTTATTTCCTGAAGCTGATGTCGGATTACTCCTGGGAGGTCGGCATGCCGGAGTCGAACCTGGCGGACCCGACAGGCCTCTCTGTGACCAATTCCGGAACGGCTCGCGGCTTCTTCGGCCTGGCGCGATATCTCTATCGCATGCGGCCGGATATCCTCGCGGTGACCAGAACTGCCAGCAGCACGGTTGCGACGACAACCGACCATGGTTCCCATATTTTCTCGAACATCCATCCTTTTGTGCATGATCCCAGATTTCTCGGAGGCAAGACAGGCTACACTCCCGAAGCTCTCGATACCATGCTTACGGTCCTTAAGATCGACGACAAGCCGGCCGCTTTCATCGTGCTCCGGTCCAAAAATCGGGCCCGCGATACCCGTCTACTTATAGAAAGGTTCACGCGAACCAGCTCCTGACGAGCCGTTCCGTTTCATCGGGGTCTTTGACCTCTATGCAGTCTACGCCCGTGGCCTTGACGGGATAATCGTTGCCGCCATAGAAAAGGGCGTCCCCGACGAAGACCATTTGAGACAGGGGGATTTCTAGATACTGCTCCAGCTTATGGATACCGTAAGCCTTATTCATGCCGCGGCGCGTGATATCTATGGAAGTACTGCCGCCGATCCGCACATCGAATTTGGGGATCTTTGGTTGCAAGCTCTCGACTATCTTACGGCGCTTTTCGCGGGTCGGATCCCATTTCATTTTTAGTTCGAGCGGCGCGAGTTGGCCCAGGCCGGAAAAAGTTATCTGCGAGCCGCGGTCCTCTATGAGCGGCCCGTATATTTGGGCCGGTTTATCCGTTTGGTATTTCTCAAGCGTCATCCGGAGCGCTTCCATGACCTGTTTTTTCTCGTTTTCCGATAGATTATCTTCATATTTCTCGACCCAGCCAGCCTGCCAGACGAAGAACTTCGTACCGGAATTCGGCAAAAGGTACAGATTGCCGAGACCGGCCGTGTCTTGGGAAAGCGATCTCAAGAATTGAGTTTGAAATCGCGCGAACCCGCCGCCGGACGTCACCGCGACCTTGATGTGTTTTAAGAGATCCGTTAAAAGCGCAGTCATGGAAGGCTCCATGTCCTGTTTCGGGTATGTCAAAGTCCCGTCTAAGTCGAAGATTACGAGTTTTTTTCCTTGAATGGAAGCCATCGCATTAGCGCATTAGGATCAGTGATCGAGAACATTCCGCAGGCGAGACATCTTCAAGGTGGCGACCCCGAAGCAAAAATCTGC
>CAYITC010000090.1:0-2117 GCA_964366245.1 uncultured Candidatus Saccharibacteria bacterium | reverse complement strand
GAATTTATAGCCCTTGGTCCAGTCGAATTTATCCACGGCGCGGAACAGGCCGAGATTCCCTTCTTGGATAAGATCCAGCAGGGTCAGGTCCGGACTGCGACCGACATATTTTTTGGCGATCGAGACCACTAGACGCAAGTTCGCTTTGGCTAAGAGATTCTTGGCTTCCATATCCTCGGCCTGGATGCGCTTGGCAAGTTCTTTTTCTTTGGCGGCATTGATGAGCGGATATTGGCCGATCTCCTTCAAGTACATCTGTATGGAGTCATAGGCGGAGTCGGCGCTCCGTGAAAGGTGCGGCAAGGGTTTCTTTTCTTTAAGATCGTCGATCTCCAGCAGACCGCCGCCCTCGAGAACGTCGACATTGGCCGCCGCCAGTCTGCTATAAAAGCTGTCTAAAAAAACGATGTCGTTCTCTATAACCGGGAATTCCTTTAGAATCTCATCATAGGTGACAAAGCCGCGATTGCGCCCTTTTTCTATGAGCGCGACGGCCTTGGTTTCGAAATTCCTGATAGCGGGCTTCGATATCGGCTTTTTTGCCGGTGCGCGCTTGATCAAGGGTCTTTTAACGGCCTTGACGCGCCTTGCAGAACGCCGGGAACTGCGGGCGGTACGGCCTGCTTTTTTGTGTTTGCTCATTTGATAGAGGTTTAAACTGGAAAGTTAAACGGAGCCCTAATTCTATACTTACCGGCGCATTTTGGCAATCTCGGCCTTTCTGATCGATAGAGCCTGGCATTTCTTGGCTAATTCAGCCACGGCCGCCTGATCATTCGTTTTTTCTTTTTGGCGCAATTCATTCATAGTGCTCACAAGCTCTTCGCCGATCAAATCTTCCTCGAAGTTGCCGATAAGATCCCGCATATGCATGTCCCATTTTTCCGGGTGCGAGCCGAAGAATACGTCCGCTTCGAACGACAGCTCGCTTTCGTTTCGTTTCGCTCTTTCTAGCCGTTTAGGATATGAACTCCCTGCCATTTTTTCTATCTGTGCCGAATATTCGGCCGCGCGGTCATGGTCGGCTTTGCACGATTTTGGGGAATCGGCTTTTTGCATCAAAGCCAGAAGACCGAACATCCTGTGTTCGACGAGGTCGATCCGGCGCGTTTGATCTACGGGACTTCGAATCGGAACCGTGGAAGCCTTGGGCTTTGAAGCGTCGGGGTTGCTTTCGGCCTTGAACTTTTTGGCTAGCATATTAACGTCCTCCCATATAGCTTGTTCGGGCAGATTGCCTTTCTCGGCGATTTTCTTCACAAAATACGCCCTGTCGGTCTGGTTTTCCACTGCGGCGATGAATTGGAATACGCGATCTCGGAGAGCTTTCGGCACCTTGCGCGGCTCGGTGACTTCCTTGAGGACATTGTCGAGCTCGAACTCGACGACGGGTTTAGCCGAACGAAGGACGTTTTTCCAATCCTCCGGATCAGTCATGACCAGCTCGGCCGGGTCTTTGCCTCCCTGGATATCGGCAATTTTCACATCCATTCCTAGCGATAGAGCGATTCCGGCCGCCCTCATGGCGGCCTTGCGGCCGGCCTCGTCAGAATCGAAAGCGATTATCATGTTGCCGGAAAGCCTGCGTAGAAGGCCAAGATTGTTGATCGCCCCGGCTTTGTTCAGCTCTATGTCCGTCAAGGCTGTGCCGGATGCCGCCACCGTATTTTTCACGCCCGCCTGATGGGACATGATGAGATCCATCTGGCCTTCGACCAGAATAGAATAATCCAGCCTGCGGATATAGCTTTTAGCCTTATTAAGACCGAAAAGGACCCCGGACTTGTCGAAAAGCGGCGTATCGGGGCTATTTAGATATTTGGCCGACTGACCATCGTCTTTGAGTATCCTGCCTGAAAACGCGATCACACGGCCGCTCGAGTCGGAGATCGGGAACATGACGCGTCCGCGGAACCGGTCATAATAGTTGCCGGTATTGTCTTCGGCTTTTTTCGCCAGGCCTGCCTGCTCGATAAGATCGTTCGGCCAGTTTTTCGCGCGTAAATAGCCGTATAGGTTGCGCCAGCCCTCTGGAGCAAAACCGATCCGGAATTCAGTTTGCGTCTTTTCCATCAAGCCGCGCTTTTTTACATATTCCGAGGCTTCAGTCGATTTGG
>CAYITC010000089.1:0-2139 GCA_964366245.1 uncultured Candidatus Saccharibacteria bacterium | reverse complement strand
ATGACAACGACACCTATCCTGACATGACCAGCTCCGATAAGCTTCGGATTACCCACCGCCACTATCAAGACGTCGGCTTTCCTGGTTTCTGACGCGAGGTCCACGGTCTTCGAATGGCAGATCGCAACAGAAGCGCCCTCGTTGAGGCAAAACGCCTCCAGAGGCCTGCCTACCAACATGGATCGTCCGACTATGACCACTCGCTTGCCGAAGAGGCCTATTTTGTAATATTCCAGGAGCCCTTTCACTCCGCGGGTCGTGGCCGGCAGGAGCGCGACCTCGCACCCCTCCAGCCACTGTTTGACGTTGAATGGAGTCAGGCTGTCAACGTCTTTTTTCGGCGAGATCGCTTCAATGACCGCTTCTCGATTTATTCCAACGGGCAGGGGCAGTTGAACGATGATGCCCTTGACGGTTTCGTCTTCGTTGCACTCCCGAACCTTCGCGATGATTTCCCGTTGGGAGATTTTCTCGTCGAGCTTGATATGCCTGACTTTCACGCCCAGTTTTTCGCCGAACGCCGTCTTGGCTTTTATGTATGAGGTCGAATCCTCCCTGTCGCCCACCTGTATTATGGCCAGTGTCGGCGACTCTATAAGAGCCCGAATTTTTTCCTTGAGTTCAGGAAGCCTGGCTTCCCTAACGACTTTTCCGTCTAAAATGAGGGCTGGCATATTCACAAGATACCATACTTTGAGAAAGCCTTGAGATGCGCTAGTATTCTCCGCAGTCAAAGATCAAAAAAATCAACCCGAGAAAATCATGAGCCGAGGCGCTGATTACATGAAATCTGTGGCACGCGATACTTGGAGGTTCGGATACCTCTTTGTGGACAGCTCAAATACAACCGGCCGGCAAGAACTTGATGTTATCCGCTGTGAGATAAATTTTCTTTTGGGCGAGACGGCGAATGTGACGCTTTTTTGCCAGATCTATCGGATAAATCGTTCTTTCAAGGAGTACGAACTGTTCTTTTTTGAGGATGAGAGGGGGGAGAACCTGATGGCGTTCGCGGATGTCGGTTATGTGGACAGTTTCAGCAATTCCATCCAGATCGACTTCTCCATCGTCGGCGACCCAAGGTTTGGATGGTTGACCGAAGATATCGTCCGGATCTTGCACCCGCTTATTTGGACTTATCTCATCCACGGCGTGCCTCCGATGAAAGCTGGTAAGCCTGCTTCTGTGTGGTATCTCGGCCTTACCGGAAAAAACATAACCGAGCTGGAATATGCTTCAAAGAAGATACTGCGTCCCATCATTCTTACGCTTGGACAAATCATGTCGCGTTGAGGCGCGCGAGATCGCACAAAAAAGTCAGTCCCCACCCGCCCGAACTCACGGGGCGGGCTTTTTTATCGCAAATCAATCCGCGGACCATCGGGCAAAGATACCTGCCGGCAAGATCCTGGCTTTTTGCTTTCCATTTACGCTTTCTTCCATAGCCAGTTCCCCTATCTCTATTTTCCCCCCGTATTTTTCTTCCAACGGTAACAGATTATTCTCGTAAGCAAGCGCCGAGTAACCGGCCGCGTAGCCGTTTATCAGAAAAAATAGCGGCTGGGGCTTCAAGAGTTTTTTGCAATCTTCGATAAGCGGCAGAAAGTGCTCTTCGATCTTCCACAATTCATCGTTGACGCCGTGCCCGAACGCCGGAGGGTCCATGATAATGGCATCGTATCGGCGTTCACGCCGGATCTCACGTTCCACAAAAAGACGCGCGTCCTCGACTATCCAGCGTATCGGTTTATCGGCCAACCCGGAAAGCTCGGCATTTTGTCTGGCCCAAGTGACGGCCGATTTCGAGCTGTCTATGTGCACAACCTTTGCCCCAGTCTGCGCGCAAGCGAGGGTGGCTCCGCCCGTATAGCCGAAAAGATTCAGTACTTCGACGTCAGCGACGCTACCATCTGCCGACGTCGTATCTTTTTTTGCCTTTTCTATCAATCCGCGCATCCAATCCCAATTCGAAGATTGTTCCGGAAAAAGACCGGTGTGCTTGAACGCCGTCGGTTTTATCAGGAATTTCAAGCCACCGAAATCGATCGGCCATTCCGTCGGTACTGTCCCGCGAAAAGCCCACTCGGCCTTGTCGCTGTCACGGATAAAATAGGCGTCGGCCTTTTGCCATTCCGATTC
>CAYITC010000088.1:0-2145 GCA_964366245.1 uncultured Candidatus Saccharibacteria bacterium | reverse complement strand
CACGCAACACTGGCTGACCTTCTTGTCGGAACCGCAGGGACATTTCTCGTCTTTACCGCAACACTCGCCGGCAAGCTTGCTAGAACCGCATTTACAGGGCTTGTCCAAACCTTTCATGTCCATTACTACTTCCATGATACAAATATTATTTCACCTCTACTCCCATTTGTCGAGCCGTACCGGCAACGATTTTCATCGCGGCTTCGACATCATTGGCGTTCAGGTCCGGCATCTTCTTTTCGGCGATCTCCTTCAACTGCGCTTTCGAGAGCTTGCCGACCTTTTCAGTATTCGGCTTGCCTGAACCTTTTTCCTTGCCGAGGGCCTTAAGAATGAGGCTCGAGGTCGGGGGAGTTTTTAACTTGAAATCGTAGGTCCGATCCTCGTAAACCGTGATGACCACGGGTATCATGTCGCCCATCATGTTCTTGGTAGCTTCATTGAACTTCTTGGTGAAGTCGCCGATGTTCACGCCGGCCTGGCCGAGCGTAGGGCCCAAAGGAGGAGCGGGGGTTGCTTTCCCCGCTGGAGCTGTAACCTTTACTATCTTTATTATCTTTTTAGCCATGGATATTATTTATGGTTCAGGCACTTTACTATAAAGCAGTCGCGGGCGCAACTTATGGGCGTTTCCGTGACAAAGTAGACCAAGATATGACTGGATGACTTCCGGCTTGTGCCTTGAATCCCTAATCTTCTTGAACATATGCTTTTGGGTGTGTTTTCGATAGAGATGATATCATCATACACATGACAGAATTGAATCTTCCTCAAAAAGCCCCCCCCCAACGGAGTTTCGTACAGACTTCTGCCTGTCCTTGAAAAGACTAAGCTGGCTTATATCTTCTGGCATAGTTACATTGTAACTTTTTCCAAGAATTCCAGGCATACTCTGGGAGAAATTATAGATAGACACTTCCTTGAGACCATAGAAAACATGCTTGTCGCAGCTTTTCTTCAAAAAGATGACAAAGCCCCATTCATAAGAAAATCAATCGTCGCGCTCGACTGCCTCAAATTCTTTCTGCTCATATCCTGGGAAACGAGAAATCTTGATACCAACGCGGAACACGAACCGATTGTCGAGATTCCAGCGATTCTCGGGGTTGGCGTTGTAGTCCGTGTTGAGCCAGAGCTTGGAACCATTGCGCTTGAGGTTGAACACGTTCCAGTTGCCGTCCGAATCACGATCGTGCAGCAAGCCGCCTATGACACCTTCCTTCGAATGATCTACGGAATGAATCTGATCCGGCATGATAATGCCCTAGCTTACCGCACCAAGTATTTTCATTTTTTGAAGTCCTGCATGTGCCACTCTATCCGAAACCTTAATCGCGGATACTCTCGACGCATGAGCACTGGATTCGGCAGGAAGAAACCGTGATCTCTCCCGTACTCGCCTACTACCAATATGCATTATACAGGTAAAATTTTAGCCCCGAACCTTCTTTCGAAAGTCGGGGCCAAAGAACTAAGTCCGAAAGTCTAAGGGCAAGGGCCGAGGGACAAGGACCTAGGACTTAACCTTGCGAACGCGGAACACGAACCGAGAGTCGAGATCCCAGCGAAGCCCGGGGTAGGCGATGCAGCCCGTGTCGAGCCAGAGCTTGGAACCACGGCGCTCGAGGCTGAACACGTGCCAGTAGCCGTCCGAAAAGATCGACTTCATTGCGATCGGCAGCCACTCGCCATTGGGCTGGTCCCTGTAGGCGAGACGGATGGATGGACCATCATCGGGACGGCAGAGCTCGAGGTCAAACTTTGCTAGGAATTCATTATTCATGAATTCCTTTGTCGTCGGGTTCTCTTTGAAGCCGAGTTCCCGCAGGGATGCGGTCGCAAATTCGGCCTCTTCAGCCTTCTCCGTAACCGTGCACTCCTTCTTGTCGAGCAGGTTGCGTGCGTAGTCGCTGAGCTTGAACACCATGCCGTTGCCAGCATCAGTGTCATTGAGCTTCTCGACAATCTGGGCCTTCGTGAGGCCGCCGACTTTCGTGCGGATCCAGACGGCGAATTTCTTCGCGACCTGCTCCACTTTTTCGATGATCTTTTCTACGGCCGGAGCTGCCGCTTTGACAACGATGTCGGCCGCGCCGCGCACGTAAGCGAGGACTAGGCCGCGCTTGGTCTCGTCCTGCACGATCT
>CAYITC010000087.1:0-2156 GCA_964366245.1 uncultured Candidatus Saccharibacteria bacterium | reverse complement strand
CCCTTCAAATCCTTGCCGTGGGCACCGATCTCCCGACGGTAGCTGGGTGAAAAACCCAGATAACGTTTTGGCAATTCCTCCATATCAAGGACTTCCTCGCTATGCA
Source organism: uncultured Candidatus Saccharibacteria bacterium (assembly GCA_964366245.1). Classification (GTDB taxonomy): domain Bacteria; phylum Patescibacteriota; class Minisyncoccia; order Phycocordibacterales; family PALSA-1337; genus C7867-002. Next base: position 2,050 of record CAYITC010000087.1, on the reverse strand, counting down.
TAGCCATAAGCGGAATCTCGGCAGTCCCCGCAAGGACATCGCCGTCTTGGATCGTGTAAAAATCGTTCGGATCGCCAGGAAGATATCCGGTACCATATAGGAATATTTTCCTCACGATTATCGGGGGTATTACTGGTATGAAATTCTTTTTAGAGAAAAAGTCCATAGCATAATTCCATATTGCAAAACAAAGACGCGCACCGTCACCAGTCAAATAATAGCCTCGGAAGCCGTGTACCTTTGCGGCACGTTCAAGGTCGACCATTTTCAGTTTGGTCATTAGTTCAATATGATCCTTCAGTTCGAAGTCGAACTTTGGCTTGTCTCCCCAATTCTTGACCTCTTTATTATCGGTATCGCTCGCGCCATCCGGCACCGACATGTCAGGGATATTCGGCACGCGTAACATCAGCTCCTGCCAGGACTTCGTGACTTCTTTGAGCTCGTTTTCCACCGTTTCCAGCTCCGTTTTGAGCATCCTCATGGCGGTTATCATCCTGGCGCGCTCATCCGGAGAGATGGCGCTGACGATGCCGTTATTGGCGGCATTCTGTTCGGCGCGCTTTGATTCGGCCGAGGCCATTAGCGCGCGGCGCCTGTCGTCCAGCGTTATGAGCTCGTCGACGCTGAAGACTATATGCTTTTTCTTGGCGGCCGCGGCTATCAGGTCCTTGTTCTCGCGGATGAATCGGATGTCGAGCATGTTGGTAGGACAATGATAGCAGTAAATGTGACGGAAAAAAAGCGGTAACAAAAAAGATGAGGCGAGAAATGGTCGCCTCGACGATTCTTCCCCTCTCGGTATACGCGAAGGACAAAGCTCAAAAAGTATTGTCTAGTCGACTAAGCGGCACAAGGCTCGTTTGGAACGACAAAATATTGTGCGACATGAAACGGCCCTTCGCGTTTTTGAAGGAAGGGGGATCACCGTTCAGCTGGATCGCCGTACCAAACATAAATTAAGTTGCTTGAATCTTATCTGTGCTATAATAATACCCTCACTGCCGCGCTACCGCGCGTTTTTTAATAGATTTTAGCGGGAAGATTTTCGTCTGAAGATGAAATCGCATGAACAATGATATTCGCTTGATTCATAAGGATTCATATCCTTCTACTTTACAGAACATGAAAAATCCTCCGGAGACCCTCTATATCCGCGGGGCTCTGTCTGATTCAAAGTCGCAAAAGTATCTATGCGTAGTCGGTTCGCGTTCGCCAAGCCCTTATGGATTAGACGCATGCCGAGAATTAATCATTGGACTTAAGGGTTATCCAATTTCAATTGTCTCCGGCCTGGCGATTGGAATTGACGGTTACGCGCACAAGATGGCATTGGAGGTCGGCTTGAATTGTGTGGGCTTTCCCGGTTCGCCGCTGGATTGGGATAAAATATACCCTCAATCTAGCTTGCCGCTCGCTCGCGAGATAGTCTCAAAAGGCGGCTCTCTTCTGTCCGAGTACTCTTCGGATTTCATTTATGGGGAGTGGGTTTTTCCCAGGCGCAACAATTACATGGCTGGAATATCTCACGCGACTTTGATCATCGAAGCCGGAAAAAGATCCGGTTCGCTCATGACCGCGAAATACGCCGAAAATTATAGCCGCGATGTTTTAGCCGTGCCTGGTTCGATATTCTCGGATCTTACTTTTGGACCGCATCTTCTCTTAAAAGGTTGCGCGAATCCGGCGACATGTTCCGAAGACATCCTGCAAATATTGGGTTTTGACGTAAAAGCCGGTTCCATTATGGACAGCCCCGCTTTTCACGAGCTAGACCCCATATCCAAAAGAATAATCAGGCAGATTTCTCACGGAGAAACAACGATCGATGAATTGATAGGGCTACTCAAGATAAATATCGATGATCTAAATGAAAAACTTTCAAACCTTGAACTTGAAGGCTTCATAAAAATCGGTTCAGGTTCAATGCGCGTTGCCTGAACAAATTCTTAAAGATTTGCCCTTCTTGAAATTATAATGTAATACTAAAGCGACCATATGAAGCTCGTCATCGTCGAATCGCCGTCGAAGTCGAAGACCATCTCCAAAT
>CAYITC010000086.1:0-2170 GCA_964366245.1 uncultured Candidatus Saccharibacteria bacterium | reverse complement strand
GTTTATCTCCCGCTGGATGTGACCGGCCCATGAGATATGGAACGAGAGGCTGCATTCCGGCGGTGTTAAAAAGGACCGATGGGGCGTTCTCCGGCACGAGCGGAGCCGAGGGCAAGATCGCGTGCCCGCGCTTCTCGAAGAAAGCTAAAAACCGCCTTCTTATTTCAGCTGAATTCATGCAGACATACTAGCAAATATTTTTATGCTTCGCTAAACTCGAATTTGGCTTTAAGGCCAATAATGTATTTCTTCAAAATCTCAAAATCCCGCTTCAAAGTATCGCGCATGCCGCCATTATAGAGCGCCGCGGCGGGGTGATAGAGAGTCACTATTGAAATCGGCCCGTATGAAGCCTGCGTTTCAAAAACTTTTCCATGAATTTTGCTTATGGATTCCAATTCCAGATCCAAATCAAACTTTTTCATGATGTAACCCATAGAGTGGCGTCCGAGAGTGGCAATGACTTTAGGCTGTATGATATTAATCTGCCTGTCCAGGAAGGGAGCATATAGCCATATCTCATCTAGTGTCGGATCACGGTTATCCTGCGGACGATCTTTTACCACATTTGTTATGTAAACCTGCTCACGCTTCAGGCCGATTGATTCGACAAGCTCGGTCAGGAAGTTGCCCGCCGCCCCGCAGAAAGGCCTGCCCTGCTTGGCCTCGTTCAGTCCTGGGGCCTCGCCGACGAACATGATTGTCGCGTCGTGGCTGCCTTCCCCAATTACCGGGAAGAATTTATTAGCAGTCCTGTACTCATATAACGGAGATTCCTTGAATACCAAGAGCTCGTCCCGAATCTTTTTGAGCTCGTCGTATTTGGACATAATCCTTTACTTTGCCTGCTCGACGATGAACTGCGCCTCGGTGAGCACTTTCTCGATGATTTCCGGCCTTACTCCCGCTTTCCTTAAGATATCCGGCTTGCCTATGACATCGATGCAGGTGAGCACGTCCTGGCCGATGATATTTTTCTTTTCCTGATGGGTCAATGAATTCAGGCAATTGACCGGATGCAGGCCATTTTGCTCGATGATCTGGTGCAGGTTGTTCTTATTGGGATAATTCCAGCCGACGAGCTTAGTGCCCTTGCATTCGCTGTAGGCGATGGCCGGCGCGCTGAATTTGGTATTTGTGATGAGCCATCGTCCGACCGGCGAAAGCTTGCGCGGCTGGCCGCCGAAGTCGAAGAGATTTTCGGAGAGGTCGTCGAAGCGCGCCTTCACATAGAGCGCGATCTTGACGTCGGAGCCCAGAGCCTGTTCATTGTGGAATTTTGCCTCGACCATCGAGAGCTCCTCGCCCTTCCAGGCGACCACGTCCATCTCGTGGCTTATGCAGGTTCCCGGAAGCGTCTGGTCGGTGAGAGTCTCGTAGCCCCAGAGCTGGAATATGCGCGCCACGAATTTTTCGAAGGGAAAGCCGTCAGGCCCGAGCTCCAAGAGCGCCCGGCGGATCGAATATTTGATCGCCGTTGAGGCATGGTATTTTCGCAACATCGAGAAGGCGTGAGAATAGATATCGGCCGTAGTCATGCCGTCCCACATCTCATGCTCTATCTGGTCGGTTATCTCGTCTATGGCTTGTTCCGAAGCGCCGGATCTCTTGAGCGAAGCGGCCAATTTGCCGTCGTCGAAGAGCTCCTTCGTGCCGTCGGCCTTGGTGACGGAAAGAAGCTGGTTCATGCGGATATTATAACACCCAGTAGGCGAATCACCAGATTCGTGCAAAGCTGAATCTGCTGATTCAGAATTACACCAGGATTCCCCCTCCCAGGCATTCGTCGCCGTTCGGACCGCCGTATATGACCAGCGACTGGCCTGGAGTTAGCGTTTCCTGCGGTTCCAGGAATTTGAGTGTGGCAGAACCATCCGCGACGGAAGTCACTGTACTTTTATATAGCGGTGCCCGGTAGCGACTGCGTGCCGCCAGTCCCTGCCCGATCTTCGGCGCCTCGCGTACCCAATTCACGTCTAAAATATTCGCCACCGTCGATGAAGTTTTTGACGCGTCTGGAACGTCCCCCCGCCGCGCCCCCTTTCCATTTGAGACGGTGATCTTATTTGTCGCGATATCTTTGCCTACCACATAATACGGTCGGTCATTCGGTGTCTTCTCCGTGATAGTAAACCCGTGCCGCTCCCCGATAGTGAACAAAAGCGCGCCC
>CAYITC010000085.1:0-2218 GCA_964366245.1 uncultured Candidatus Saccharibacteria bacterium | reverse complement strand
AAAGATGATGTTTTCCTTAAGCAGGCGCGAGTAAATATCGTAGGCGCGCTCGCCAAAGCTTGATTTTTCTATAACGGTTGGTATTAACATGTAGTTCAGAATGTATCGCAAAGTTGCGCAAAAGTAAAGAGAGGTATATGATGTTTTTGTTACTCAATGTTAATTGCGATCGCGCATTTGAAGATCCGTGACACCCAATTTATGAATTTTATTCGCCGCACTGACAACGATCATATCTTGATCTCACCTTAGTCCTCAAACTGCGGGTCGCTACCGCATATGTCATTAAAATTAGTCGCGCTATTCCTCTCCATCGCCGGAGTTGCTGGTGCCCTTATCGGATATTATCTCCGATATTTGATTACGCTTGGCAAGAAAGGCTCTATGGAACTTGAAGTCAAGGAGATGCTCCTGGCCGCCAAGGAAGAAGCCAAAAAGATAACCGCCGAATCAGAAAAGAAAGCCGCGGAAACCGCCGAAGCAAAGCGCTTGGAAATAAAAGAAAAAGAAGACAAGGCCCGCCAAACGGAGGAACGCCTCATAAAGAAGGAGGACATGCTCGACAAGAGGCAGGCTGACATCGACAAGGAAGTCGAGCTCATCAAAGAAAGGGCCAATGAAATAAGGGCGATCCGCGAAAAGGCCGACAAGCTTGAGATAGATAGGCTGGCCGCCCTGGAAAAAGCCGCCAAGTTGTCGGCCGAAGACGCCAAGAACGAGATCATAAAGATGCTCGAGAAGAAAAACGAGGAAGATTTCCTCGTCCGCATGAAAAAGCTCGAAAGCCAGGGCGAGGACATGCTTGAAACCAAGGCCCGGGATATCCTGGCCGTATCGATACAGCGTCTGGCCTCGTCAGTGGCTTCGGACTTCATGTCCTCCACCGTAGAGATTCCCAGCGATGACGTAAAGGGCAAGATCATCGGCAAGGAAGGCCGCAACATCAAGGCCTTCGAGCGCGCCACCGGCGTCGAAGTCCTCGTCGACGATACTCCGGGCGCCATCACCATATCTTCATTCGATCCTGTCCGCCGTCACACCGCGGCTATAGCGCTCCGTGAGCTCATCAAAGACGGCCGCGTCCAGCCGGCCCGGATCGAACAAGTCGTGGAAAAAGCCCGCCAGGATGCCAATAAGACCATCAAGGAAAAGGGCGAGCAGGCCGCTTATGAATGCGGTGTTCTTGGCTTGGATCCCAGGATTTTGCTCATTCTCGGCCGCCTGCATTTCCGCACCAGCTACGGCCAGAACGTTCTCCAGCACTCGATAGAGATGGCCCATATCGCCGGAATGATCGCCGAAGAGCTTGGCGCCAATGTCCAAGTCGCCAAAGCCGGAGCTCTCCTGCATGATATCGGCAAGGCCCTTGACCATGAAGTCGCCGGAACGCACGTCGAGATCGGCCGCCGCATATTACAAAAGTTCGGCGCGCCGGAGGAAATCGTCAAGGCTATGCAGGCTCATCATGAGGAATATCCTTATGAGACTGTCGAGTCGCGCATCGTCCAGACTGCCGACGCTATCTCCGGAGCCCGTCCAGGCGCACGCCGCGACAATGTAGAGAATTACTTGAAGCGTCTCGGCGATCTCGAGGCCACGGCCAACTCTTTTCCCGGAATCGAGAAAGCCTACGCCCTCCAGGCCGGCCGCGAGATCCGCGTATTCGTGAAGCCGGAGGAGATCGGCGACATGGAAGCCAAGAATCTGGCCCGCGACATCGCCCTAAAGATCGAAAAAGATTTGAAATACCCGGGTGAAATAAAGATCATCGTCATCCGCGAACTGCGATCCATAGAGTTCGCGAGGTAGAAAATTTATTTGTAGCAGGTCCGCGCCGCAGGGGCGTAAGCGCCAATAAAACCGCCAATCGTGCGGGCACCCGTATCAGACCATCCAGAAGGGCAAGGATTGACTTGATCAACATCATCAATATATTGACTATATCCGTAAATAGTCATCGTGGGATGAAATCCGTCCACCCTATAGCACGTCCGCGCCGCAGGGGCGTAAGCGCCGGTAAAACCGCCGATCGTGCTGGCACCCGTATCAGACCATCCAGAAGGGCAAGGATTGACTTGATAAACATCATCAATATATCGACTATATCCGTAAATAGTCATCGTATTTCCTCCTCCGCCAGAGGAACCTGAACCTGTGGTAATAGTAACCGTAGCCTCCCTCGTAGTGATCTGGCTGGAAGAATCCTGGACCTCCCACC
>CAYITC010000084.1:0-2255 GCA_964366245.1 uncultured Candidatus Saccharibacteria bacterium | reverse complement strand
TCATCTTCGACATCCTCTCGCCGGAAGCCATCAAAGAGATCGTCAAGATCCAAGTGACGGAGGTGATAAAGAGGCTTACCGACAAGAATATCGAGCTCATCATGTCGCCGGCCGTGTTCGACTATATGGCCAAGGAAGGCTACAATCCGCAATACGGCGCGCGTCCTCTGCGACGGCTCATCCAGTCGCGCATCCTGACTCCGGTCGCCAATCTGCTTATCAGCCAGTCCGTGGTCAAGGGCGGCGCTATCATGGTCGGTTTGAGGCCGGCCATGGGTACCGGCAAGGAAGGCCAGTCCGAATTCACTTTCGATGTGCGTAAAAATGAGCTGGGTAACAAGAAGCGCAAAGGAGAAAGCCCGATCATAATACGTGATTCGCGCGAGGCCGTGGAGCAGAAGTAAATGGTATCTTTATGATACACTCTTAGGCGTTCGAGTTTTGAAAACGCGCCGGTCGCATAGTGGCTATTGCAGCGGACTGTAAATCCGCGGCCCAATGGGCATCGCTGGTTCGAGTCCAGCCCGGCGCACAATTTTCCGGTTTGCGAATCAATCTACGATGACCCTCTTCAGATGAGGGGGTATCTTCACGGCTATCTCATAGGTGATGGTGCCGCAGCGCTTCGCCAGGGAAGCGATCGAATTTGGATCAGCGGGATTGTTGCTTATGACCGTAACCGGCATATTCATGTGAAGGCCACAGATGCCTGGCAGGGCGGACGCGTCTATGGTTGTTATGTTCATGCTAATCCGGCCGATGATCGGGCAGATGACCCGTTTTCCGGCGGCGGTTTCAACCTGGACGGCGCCATTATTGGAGAGGCGTCTGTCGAGGCCTTCATAGTAGCCGACGGGAATGGTGGCTATGCACATGTCTTTTTCCGCCTTGAATGTATTGCCGTAGCCGACCGTCTCGCCGCGCATGAGCATTTTGATCCCGGTTATGAGGGTTTTCATCTCGAGCACTGGTCGTAGATCCAGAGTTTTTTTCAAGCTTTCGTTCTCCGAAAGCCCGTATAACCCTATTCCAAGCCTTATCACATTGCCGCGTATGTCATCACTGAACCTGGATCCGTCAGTCGCGGCCGCGTGGATGTACCGGATATTCGGAAAAGACTTTTTGAATTCGGCGACGATTTTATTCCAACGGGCGATCTGGGTTTCGGTGAATATCTCGTCAATATTATCGGCATCCGAGAGGTGCGTGCAAATTCCCTCAAGAAAGATGCGGGGATTTTTCCGTAAGATCTCTATCGCGTAGAGCGCTTCTTCCTCGAGGATGCCTTGACGGTGCATGCCCGTGTCTATCTTGAGATGAATATGAACCGTAGAGGTGACATCCTTTATATCCTTCAGTGTGTCCAGGGTTGTGATCGTGAAGGCGATATTTTTCAGGCTCGATTCCATGATCGTGCGCGAACGGGTGTAGCCGATGATGAGCAGAGGCTTCTTCCAGCCTTTGGCGCGGAGGGCCACGGCCTCGAAATACGAATCGACGACAAAGAAGGGGATATGAGGCTCGTCTTCGAGCATGCCGGCCACTTCGAAGAGCCCGTGCCCGTAAGCATTGCTTTTCAGTACCGGCGCGACGGCGCCCTGCGGTATAAGTTTACGAAATTGATTCAGGTTATGAAGCAGGCGGCTCCTCGAAATCTCGACCGTGATGAGCGGCTCATAGGGGAAGCGCTTTCTGGATAGCCAGTTCAGGACGCGTCTCATATTTGCATTATGTCCCGAAACTCGCTATATTACAACCTCGATAAAAACATGTCCCAAGACCAGCTTATACAGCTCAAGAATAAAGAGACCGGCGAGGTCTATTGGACGCGCAAGAACAAGAAGAAAGTGGAAAGGAAGATAGAGCTGAAGAAATATTCGGCCAAACTGCGAAAGCACGTGGTGTTCAAGGAGGCGAAGAAGTAATTCACAGCAAGGAATATGAGAGTTCACGACACGCGTCGGGTCCTGCAGGACCCGCGCTACATCTCGTAATTTTTCTGCTGAAAAATTCCTGCGAAGTGTCGTTCACCCTCACATTCCTTGCTGTGTTATACTCATTCCGTTCCTTAAATGGGCGATTAGTTAAGTGGCATAACTGCGGTCTCCAAAACCGCTGTCGGAGGTCCGATTCCTCCATCGCCCGCATGAATCATCTTATTCTAATAAACGATGATCCACTTTTGATGCAATAAATAAAAAAGCTCCCGGTGTGGTGCGGGAGCTTGAACGGTGAAGATCGGAAGAGCGTCGTGT
>CAYITC010000083.1:0-2293 GCA_964366245.1 uncultured Candidatus Saccharibacteria bacterium | reverse complement strand
TCCGATCTCTCCGCGAGCGGATATCCGGGGCATTGCGCGAATATAATGACTGCTTGAGTTCCTCGATGCGATTCTTTTCTTCAGGCATTCCATGATTATAGCGACAAACGAGGATTTAATGAAGCTTACAGATGGCTTTCCTTTAATGCCTTGTTGATATGCCGGTTCATGACGATCCTTTTGGCGGACGCGTCTCTCAACATCTCTCGGGTTATGTCTTTAGGATCGACAACGGCCGACAGGCTATCGTCATCGCCGACATATCCCAGATTCCGAAGGATCCGGAATACGGTCAGCGATTCGAGAGCTTTCCGCTCGTCTCCGTTCAGGCCCTGATTTCGCTCAAGGAATCTCAAGAGCGATTCGACGCAGACAAAAAGCTCGGGATGAGGATCTTCACCTTGAAGCAAACGCTTGAGAAGCGACCCCACGCGCGCCACGATCTCCGATGCCATCGGGCCGCGCTTGTCGCTTGTACCGGCATCCGTGCCGGCCTGCGTGCCGGTCAGACGCCAGAGATCCTTGCCCCGCACCAAAGAAAAAACTCCGAGAGAGTGATCCTGGGCAAAATATCGGAGCTTCGATCTTTCCAAGCGTATGCCCTGGGCGACAGCCGAAACCAGCCCGAAGTCGCGCGTGAACAAAGACAAGATTTTACCGGCCTCCCCGTAGGGCCGCGAATCAATTACGAAACCCCGTGTGGTGTATATCGAGTGCATTTTACTTCAGATCTAGAACTGCGCCGTATTTGATCGCTGAAAGCTTCGTGGCCCTCTTTATCTTCTCTTCATGCTTGGAGATCAGGCCCTCGAAGTCGGTCGTCGCCACCAAGATTGCCGTGTCGTTGACCGTAAGGCCTCTTTCCTTCCGCAAGTCCTGGATCTTGCGCAGGAATTCCCTCAAGTCCCCCTCTTCTTTAAGCGCGGCCGAGATGCTTAGGTCGAGGGAGACTTCGCCCGCCTGGCCAGGTTCGACGCTGACGGCCTTGATGTTTACCTCGTCTTTTATTAGCGCCAATAGCCCTCGGTCGAAGCCGTCTATCTTCTCATTTTTTACGCTTAACTTCGCCAATGGTTGCCTGACATTTATTTTCGCCGTCATGCGTGCCTCAAGGCCAAGCGAGCTTATCTTTCGAACGAGTTCCATGTCGGCGATGATGTCTTTGTCTATCCGTCCCGCTTTCGGCCAATCTTCGATATGCACGCTCTCTCTGTCACCGCCGACTTCCTTGTAAAGTTCCTCGGCAAAGAATGGCGTGAATGGGGCCATTATCTTTGAAAGCGTCAGAAGCACATACTTAGTCGTCCGCAACGCGCGTTTCTTATCCTCTCCTTCCTCTTTAAATCGATCGCGCGAGCGGCGCAGGTACCATTGAGACAAATCGGCGACAAAATCTCTTATAGCGCGAGCCGGTTCCAGAAGCACATATTTATCGAGATTCGAAGTCGCAATTTCTATGAGCTGATTCAATCGGGAGACGATCCAGGCATCCAGAATATTGGCGGATGATGCGGACGCTTTTAAATCATCAGCCGCGTACAACTTATAAAAAGCCGCGACATTCGCCGCCAGGTTGAAGACTTTCTTTATGACATCGTCAACGGTCTTAACATCGAAGTTTTTAGATTCGCCCGGCTGGTTTATCGAATACATCCAGAAGCGCGAAGCGTCAGCGCCATATTTATTCATCATTTTCCACGGGTCCACAACATTGCCGACGGACTTAGACATCTTCTTGCCTTCAGCGTCGAGAATATGACCCAGACATATAACATTCTTGAATGACTTGCCTTTGCCCATGAGCGCGCCGATCGCATGCAAAGTATAGAACCAGCCGCGCGTCTGATCTATAGCCTCGCAGATAAAGTCCGCGGGATATGGGAGCTTTCTGCCGCCAAACAGTTTCCTGGGAAAATCAAACGGGTAATGATCCTGGGCAAAAGGCATCGCCCCCGAATCGAACCAGACATCCATGACTTCCTTGACGCGACTCATTTCTCCGCCACAGCCGCATCCAAGCTTCACTTCGTCTATATAGGGCTTGTGAAGATCGAGCTCATATTCGGAGTTGTGCGGCAATATCGTAAAATCTACCTTCCGGATCTCGGCCTTTTGCATGTATTTAGCCATTTCAAGCGCAACGGATTGAGCCCTATTAAGACCGCGGGCCGCGGAGAGGAGCATCATCGAGGGTGTACCGTGCGTGATTATCAGGATATTTTTTCCGGCGTGTTTTTCTGCCAGCTGCTACAGCAAAACTCCGCCTCTTTTTTTTATCTCGCTGTATTTTTCG
>CAYITC010000082.1:0-2324 GCA_964366245.1 uncultured Candidatus Saccharibacteria bacterium | reverse complement strand
AAGTCCTGGCTGTCGGCAATGCCGCCAAGGAGATGGTCGGCCGCACCCCGGACACCATCGTCGCCTATAGGCCGATGCGCGACGGAGTGATCGCCGATTACCGCGTGACCGAGGCCATGCTCCGCTATTTCATAGACAAGGCTCTGGGCAAGTTCGCCCTCATGAAGCCTGACGTCATGATCTCCGTGCCCGCCAGCGTGACCTCGACCGAGCGCCGCGCTGTCATCGAAGCGGCCGTTCGCGCCGGCGCCAGGAATGCCTATGTCGTGAAGGAACCCATTCTCGCCGCCATCGGCGCCGGCATTCCGATTCAGGAGGCGCGCGGCCACATGATCGCCGACATCGGCGGCGGCACCACCGACGTCGCCGTCATCTCTCTCGGAGGCATCGTCTCCTCGAACTCCGTGAAATGTGCCGGCAACAAGCTCGATCTTGCTATCACCGACTATCTGAAGAAGACTTTCAACCTGGCCATCGGCGACCACACGGCGGAGCTCATAAAGATCCAGATCGGCTCGGCGATCCCCGTCGAGGAGGAGCTTTCCATGACCGTGAAGGGCCGCGATTATATCTCCGGCCTGCCGCGCTCGACCGAGGTGAAGACCAATGAGATCGTCAAGGCTCTGGCCGCTCCATTGCGCGACATGATCAAGGCAATGAAGGATGTCTTGCAAGAGACTCCTCCGGAGCTGGCCGCCGATATCATCGACCAGGGCATCACCATGACCGGCGGCACGGCGCTTCTGCGCAATTTTCCCGAGCTTGTCTTCCGCCGCACCGGCGTCAAGGCCCAGCTGGCCGCGGATCCTCTGCTTTGTGTGGCAAAGGGAACCGGTATCGCTCTTGACCACCTCGACACGTATAAGAAGACGATCATCTCGAAGAGATAATTTATTTCATAAACTGAATATTGGTGGGGAACGGGGGATTTGTCAATTCAAGGAGTTTTATGCATAATACAACGCAGATTTTAACTCCTCCAATTATGAACCTTCAATTAAACCTTCAATGGCTGGATCACGTTGCCTGCCATGGAGCTTGCCATTACAGGAGCTTCGTGCGCACACACCCTGCATTTCACAGATTTCTGGAAGAGATGGAAGATCGCTCGGGGCTATGCGTAAGGAAAGCAATGGCCTCGCAACTTTGGATCTCAATCGAACTGGAGACACAGGGCAGGGGTACTAGCCCGACCTTGGCGGCTATTGACTCCATTGTCTATCTGCCGAAACTCGACGATGTCGTACCTCCCCGGGAACCGGCCGAATGCGGTCAATTCTGGACCGGCATTCTGCGGCTTGTGGTGCGGCTTAATCTCCACAAGTTGGTACGCAACTGATTTATAGGCTCAGGAAAGGGCGATCGCTCCTCCTGGGCCGATTTTTATATGGCTATAATACTCTTTAATTTCTGGAATGTTAGAATAGGTGCATGAACCTCTCACACCACGCTTACTGTTTGATCGGCGGGGATGCTATGCGTGAAGAATTACTGACGTTGCTCAAGAAAGATCATGAAATAACGCCGACGGCCAACGCCGACTTCTTCGACAGAAAATACCAGAACTTCACCATTGACGATGCTCGCGAGGTCAAATCGCGAGCCGAGACCAGGCCGACCAGAGCCGGCGGCAAAAAGATTTTTATACTTATGACGAATGAGATAACGGTTGAAGCCCAGAACGCCTTGCTCAAACTTCTGGAAGAGCCGAATGAGCAGTCGCATTTCTTTTTGATAATACCGTCCGCGCATTTGTTATTGCCGACTGTAAGGTCTCGCGTGCAAGCTATCGGGTCTACAGATAAAAAAGGATCCAGCGATGACGAAGTGTTAAAAGCCGCCAGAAACTTCATCGACAGCGCGCCGCAAAGGAGGCTTGATTTAGTAAAATCGCTCATGGACGATATAGCCAAAGAAAAAAAGACCAAGCAGTCTGCGATCGACTTCCTGGATGCCCTGCAGGAGTCGATCCACGAAAAAGGCGTAAAGAAAAACGTGAAAGCTTTGGAGTCGGTTCTTTTGGCCGGCAGATATACGAATGACCGGGCCCCATCCCTGAAGATGCTCCTGGAATATGTCGCTCTAAATGTGTAATACATAGCCACGAATCCGTCTTAATGTTATTATTGACTTGACTGTATATGGCTTACGATTTCAATCCGTTCAAAAAACAGCTTTCCGCCACCGACGAATGGCTAAAGAAGGAGTTTCAGCAGATCCGCACCGGACAGGCCTCGCCGTCCATTCTCGATGGGGTAAAAGTCGTCGTCTATGGTGCCCCCATGGCGCTCAAAGAGGTCGCCAGCATTCTCATAGAAGGCGCC
>CAYITC010000081.1:0-2341 GCA_964366245.1 uncultured Candidatus Saccharibacteria bacterium | reverse complement strand
TCCCTGGAGGTTTTCCCGATCGGTTCGACGGATATAACCAACGATATCGCCCTCGGCCTGCGCGTTCCGCTCGAGGAAGCCGAGCAGATCAAGATAGGCGCCATCACCGGCAGCTCATTCCCCAGGAAGAAGCTCGAGGAAATAATATCCGCCCGCATGTCCGACATCTTCGAGCTCATCGAAGCGCACCTGAAGAAGATCGGCCGGAACGGCCTCCTTCCCGCCGGCATCATCGTGACCGGCGGCGGTTCGAGCCTGAACGCCCTTGATACGATGGCCAAGGTCGCCCTGAAGCTTCCCTCGCGCATCGGTTCGATCGGAGCCATAGACGGTAAATCCTCATTCAAGGACGCCACCTGGGCCGTCGCCTACGGTCTCTGCATCTGGGGCATTCACGCCGAGGAAGGGCCTGAAATAGATACGTCAGTCGAATTTTTGAAAAATTCCTGGAAGGCCGTCAGCCGCTGGTTCAGACAGTTCTTGCCTTAACGCACGCATATGGTCTTGCCGGGACATTTAGCAGGCGGGTTTTTAGTTACAAAAGCGGTGCTTCTTTTCATGCCCGAAACGTTCACTGCCGCGCAATCCACCGCTTTGCTCTTATTGGGGACGTTTTTCGGCGAAGCGCCGGATATTGACATCCTTTATTTCATGTTCGTCCAGGCCTTCTCGAAGAATAAAGACCGGAAAGAGAGCCATCGTGATTTTATAACTCACGTTCCGTCATTCTGGCTCATCATAAGCTTGATCATAGTCGGCGCGGGATGGCTGGCCGGCTCGGAGTTCGCTCAAATGCTCGGCTGGGTCGTTTTGGCCGGCACCTGGAGCCACTTCATTCTTGATTCAATCGAGTATGGGATCCGCTGGTTGGCGCCATTTTCGAATAAGCGATTCTGCCTAAGGGAAATAGTCTGGCCGAAGATTGAAGGGCTTAAGGGGACTCCCTTTTTCTACTGGAAAGAGCTGAAAGACGTATATTCCAAGATGATAACCTTCTACGCGGAGATCGCCATAGTGATAATAGCCATTTGGGTTGCATTTCACCGATAGCCTGATATATTACCCTCTATGCCCAATCTCACGCCCGATATAGAAGCTTTCGCCCGCATCAAGGTCATTGGCGTCGGCGGATCGGGGAATAACGCCATAAATCACATGATCTCCTGCAAGGTCAAGGGCGTCGATTTCATCGCGCTCAACACGGACGCCCAGGATCTGCACCGATCGCTCTCCAAAAACCGCGTCCACATCGGCAAGAATATACCCCGGGGCCTCGGCACCGGCCTGAACCCGGACCTGGGCAAGCGCGCGGCCGAGGAGACGCGCGACGAGATCCAGGAAACCGTCAAAGGTGCCGACATGGTCTTCGTCACCTGCGGCGAAGGCGGCGGCACCGGTTCGAGCGCCCGCCCGATCATCGCCCGCATCGCCAAAGCACTCGGTTGTCTCACCGTCGCCGTCGTCACCAAGCCCTTCTTCTTCGAAGGCCGTCAGAGGGCCCGCATCGCCGATGCCGGCCTTGAGGATCTGCGCAAGGAAGTTGACGCCATCATCGTCATCCCGAACGACCGCCTGTTGGCGAACATAGACAAATCCACCTCGGTCAAAACGGCCTTCGCCATGTGCGATGACATTCTCCGGCACGCGGTCGAAGGCATCGCCGACCTCATCACCACTCCGGGCTTGGTCAACATCGACTTCGCCGACATCCGTACCGTCATGGAAAACGCCGGTTCGGCCCTTATGGGCATCGGCACGGCCACGGGTGAGAATAGGGCTGTAGAAGCCGCCAAGGCCGCCATAAACTCGCCTCTTCTCGACGTGTCCATCGCCGGCGCCAAGGGCGTGCTATTCTCCATCGCCGGCGGAGAAGACCTGACTATGTTCGAAATCCAGGATGCCGCCAAGGTCATCACCGAATCCATCGACCCCGACGCCAAGATCATCTTCGGAACCGTGCGTAACGACAGGCTTCGCAAGAATGAGATCAAGATAACGGTCATCGCCACCGGCTTCCCGGAAGGCCACCCGGCCGCGCCCGCGGGCGCTGTCGGCTTGCAACAGCCGATTCGGACTGCGATCCCTACCAGCGAACCGTCAGTCGCGGCCATTATGAAAGGAGACGCTAGGAAGGAGCCGGCTACCGCAAAGGCCGAGAGGTTCGAACAGAAGAAAGAGGCCAAGGCCGATGACGATGACGATTGGGGCGCGGTGCCGGCATTCTTGCGCCGCTCGAGGATGAAATAAACACGAGAAGAGAGTGTTATAATCGATCAATCATGACTTACGATCTCGCGATATTGGGTGGCGGGCCTGCGGGTGTCGCGGCCGGCGTCTATGC
>CAYITC010000080.1:0-2391 GCA_964366245.1 uncultured Candidatus Saccharibacteria bacterium | reverse complement strand
CCGGCTTGGTCAAATTCCTTTCGGAAAATCCGGATGAAGTGGCGCCGTACAAATTCATGAAGCCGGCCAAGCTGGCCATGCAAAAAATAGTCGAGGAGAAATTGCGCATCATGGCGGGCATTTAGTTGCATTTTTCCCAAAATCCGCTAGTATAGCTCGCATGTTGTCATTGAACGTAGAAAAGCGCGACCTTAAGGTGCGCGCCCATAAAGTCCGGGAGGGCGGCAAGATCCCGGCCATTTTCTATGGCCCAAAGGAGGTTTCGACGGCCGTTACGGTTTCCATGAAGGATTTCAAGGATGTTTTGGAAAAGGCCGGCGAGTCCTCGGTGATCATCCTCAAAGAGGGTAAAAACGAGCACGAGGCCCTCATTCACGAAGTCGACGTTCATCCCGTCTCCGGCGAACTGCGCCATGCCGATTTTTACGTGACCGAAAAGGGCAAGAAGGTCAAGGTCCACGTGCCGCTCGTCTTTAGCGGCGTCGCTCCGGCAGTCAAGGACAAGGGCGGCATCCTGATCAAGGTCATGCGCGAGATCGAAGTCGAAGCCGCGCCTCGCGATCTGCCGCGCGAACTCCTCGTCGATATCTCCAAGCTCGTCGAGCTCAATGACACTATTCATGCCAAGGATATCCGCGTGCCGGCCGGCGTCGATCTCAAGGTCAATGCCGACGAGGTCGTCGCTTCCGTCTCGGAAGCCAAGGAAGAAGTCGTCGAAGCTCCGGCCGCCATCGACTTGTCAGCCATCGAAGTCGAAACCAAGGGCAAGGAAGTCAAAGAGGGGGAACCCGGTGTCTCGGGGGCTCTTGCCGCCAACGCCGGTGCCAAGACTGCCCCTGCGGCCACCGGAAAAAAGGAGGACAAAAAAGGAGGGGATAAGAAATAAATGCATAAAGCTCTTCTCTTGTCTCTGGGCTTTTTATCGGTATCGTTTTTGACCACTTTGACCACGGCAACCGCACATGCCCAGGTTCTTACGTTCGAACAGCGCGCATCGCTCCAGACCGAGCTCAAGCAAATAGAAGCCGAGTCGGCCCAGGCGCAACGACAGCTCGTAAGCGCGCAGGCTCAAAGCGCTTCGCTTTCCCGCGACATCGCCGTTCTCGAGGCCAAGATAAAAGCCGCCCAGCTGGATATCAGAGGCAAGACCCTGCTCATCCAAACGCTCGGCGAGGACATAACGACCAAGCAAAGGCACATCGAATTCCTGGAATCAAGGATAAATCGCGGCAAAGAGACTCTGGCCGATCTTTTACGCAAAATGAACGAGGCGGACAAGCGCTCAATTTCCGAGCTTCTGCTCTCTCAATCCACGGTGACGGGTTTTTTCAATGATCTGGATACGTTCCAGGATGTTCAACAAGGGCTTGCTGACGCGTTCGAACAGCTTCGGACCGATCAAGCCTCTACGACCGAAAAAAAGAATGTTTTGGATGAAAGGCGCAACAAGACCCTTGACGCCAGGCATTCCATCGAGGTCTTGCAGGCGAATATAAAAGCCGATCAGGCCCAGCAGAAACAGCTTCTTTCCATAAGCAAAGGCAATGAGAAGTCCTATTCCACCGTGGTCAGAGCCAAGGAAGCCCGTGCCGCCGTTATACGTTCGGCGCTTTTCGCTTTGAGCGGAGCCAAGGCGATCCCGTTCGGCGAGGCCTATAACTACGCGAATGTCGTCTATCAAAAAACCGCCGTATCCCCGGCGCTTCTTCTGGCGGTCCTGAAACAGGAGACGAACATCGGCGGCAATGTCGGGACTTGCTATCTCACGAACACCGCGGACGGATCCGGCATAAACGATCGGACCAAGACCTTGGTATTCAATGTCATGAAGCCTAGCCGCGACGTACAGCCATTTTTATCCATAACCTCGTCGCTCGGGCTTGATTATAAGACCATGCCGGTGTCATGTCCGCAATCGATCGGCTTTGGAGGCGGCATGGGCCCGGCCCAATTCATCGCCTCGACCTGGATGCTCATAAAGGACCGCATAGGCCAAGCCCTGGGAGTCGCGACCCCGAATCCCTGGAAGCCGGCTGACGCTTTTATGGCCGCCGGGCTCTATCTCTATGATCTCGGCGCGAGCTCGTCATCCTATTCGGCGCAAAGGAATGCGGCTTGCAAATATTATTCCGGCCGGTCATGCGGTTATGTGGCCGGCGCTACCGCCTACGGCAACAGCGTCATGGCCCTGGCCGACCAGATTCAGCGCAATCAGATCAATCCGCTTTTGGGTCTGTAATTAAATAGTGAGTATGACCGGTATGACCATCGGCCTCTTGGCAGTCTCCTGCAAAAGATATTTACTGACCGCGTCAGTAACGTTATCCTTGACATAATCTATGTTTATCGGATTCGCGCCGCGCGTCGAATTCTCGATAGTGTCTTTGATGA
>CAYITC010000079.1:0-2392 GCA_964366245.1 uncultured Candidatus Saccharibacteria bacterium | reverse complement strand
GGAAAAAGGCGAAAACGCGAACCGCGAACAGATCGCGCGCCAGACGATTTCGGCTTACGCGGAAAAGAAGCCGACCGAAGCGCTCCATCCTGATTATCAAGTGACAAAAAAAGAATCGGAAGCCATTGTCCTGGAGCTTTCTCCAGAACCGCATGACGCCAAAGTCGAGGAATTGGTCGGCATCATGTATGAGAAAGGCATCTTGAATGTGCTGTCCATTCTGGATAAATTTAACGATCCGCATCTCTATGACGATTTTCACCGGTTCCTCGTCCAATACGTGAAATCCGGTTTGCGGGTCGGCGGTCTCAAAGATAAATCTTCCTTATGGAAGTCGCTCCACATGACCCTTTACGAGATCGCTCTTCCGGAACTGGACGAAAACGCGCCGCAAAAACCCCTCAAAGAGCTGGTTTCGTCCATGGAGCAATTCTACGCGGGCATGATGTCGGTCGGCGAAGACGGCGATAAAAATAAAAATATATTCACGCTCGAGCTCGCCGCGGCGAACGGCAGTGATGAGTTCGTCTTCTATTGCGGAGTGCCGGATGACAAGCGTAATCTTTTTGAAAAGCAGATTCTGTCTATTTTCCCCGATGCCCGCGTAAAAGAAAAAAAGGACGACTACAACATTTTCGCGGACAAAGGCGCGTCTGCCGCTTCTTGCGCCAAACAGGCCAGGAATCACATTTTTTCATTGAAGACGTACGATAAGTTCGATTTTGATCCGCTCAACGTCATCCTCAACAGCTTTTCCAAGATAGACAAGAACGGCGAAGGGGCGGCCATCCAGATCGTCTTCAAGCCGGTCGGAGATTTTTATCTCGGAAAATACAAAAAAGCGCTCTCCGAAATACATAAAGGCAAGAAAAAGTTGAGCGAGGCGATAGACATCCCGTATTCCCTGGGCATGTCGGTGATGAAGGGGATCGGCAAGGTGTTTGAAACAGAGACAGATAAGAAAGACGGTGAACCGGACCCGGTCGGTCCGCGGTCGGAAGATAAGCTGGCGATCGAAAGCATCGAGAATAAGGTTTCTTCGCCCGTCATGGAGGCGAATATAAGGATCATCGCGTCTTCGGCCACGGAGCCGGAAGCCGCAGCCATTCTGGGCGATCTCGAAGCGGCCTTCCACCAATTTCAAGATACGCACGGCAACGCTCTGAAATGGGAGAGACTGAAGAAGGGCAATCTCAAGGAGGCGCTTGAAACTTTTTCCTATCGCTCATTTTCCGACGATTATGCCTTACCGCTTTCCGTCAAAGAATTAACGACCGTTATGCACCTGCCGTCTACGGGCAAAGCTTCGACATCGCAGATCAAGCTTTCAAGGGCGGGCACGGCTCCGGCTCCGATGGATTTGCCGCAAAACGGCGTATTCCTGGGCGTGAATGTCGATCGCGACCGCGAGACCAGGGTGTTTCTGACGCCCGAGGATCGTTTGCGCCACTTCTATGTCATAGGTCAGACGGGTACGGGCAAAACTACTTTGCTCAAAAACATGATCGTCCAGGATATCCGCGAAGGCCGCGGACTTTGCTTCATAGATCCTCACGGTTCGGATGTTCAGGATATTCTCGCGCTCATTCCGCCCGAGCGCGTGGATGATGTCATATATTTCGATCCGGCATATGCCGACAGGCCGATGGCCCTAAACATGCTCGAATATGACCGGCGTTTTCCGGAACAGAAAACATTCGCGGTGAACGAGATGCTCTCCATATTCAACAAGCTTTTCGACATGAAGACGGCCGGCGGCCCGATGTTCGAACAGTATTTCCGCAATGCCGTTCTCCTCACCATAGATCACCCCGAGAGCGGTTCGACTCTGGTGGATGTCTCGCGTGTTTTGTCGAACAAAGCCTTTCGCGATCTGAAGCTTTCAAAGTGCACAAATCCGCTGGTAGTCCAGTTCTGGACGGAAGTCGCTTCAAAGGCCGGCGGGGAAGCCTCTTTGGCCAACATCGTGCCTTACATCGTTTCCAAGTTCGACAACTTTTTGGCGAACGACATCATGCGGCCGGTCATAGCGCAGGAAAAGTCGTCGTTCAATTTCCGCGAGATCATGGATTCTAAGAAGATTTTGCTCGTGAACCTTTCGAAAGGCCGTCTGGGCGACATCAATGCAAATCTCATCGGTCTCGTCCTGGTGGGCAAGATCCTCATGGCCGCTCTGTCGCGAGTAGATTCCATCGGAAAGGATATACCTCCGTTCTACCTGTACATAGACGAGTTCCAGAATATCACCACTGACTCCATAGCGACCATCCTTTCCGAGGCGCGCAAATATAAACTATCGCTTAACATAGCCCACCAATTCATCGCGCAACTGGATGAAAAGATCAAGAATGCCGTCTTCGGCAACGTCGGCTCCATGGCCGTCTTTCGCGTC
>CAYITC010000078.1:0-2401 GCA_964366245.1 uncultured Candidatus Saccharibacteria bacterium | reverse complement strand
CCAAAACCGCGAGGAGATGGCTCGCAACATTCTGGATTTGGCGATCGATTACATGGCTATCGGGCTCGATCCGAACAGGGCGACTCTATTCAAGCAATCGGATATTTCCGCGCACACCGAGCTCTCGTGCATTTTCGACACGCTCGTGACGATGCCGTATCTCCAGCGCGCGCACGCTTATAAAGACGCCGTGGCGAAGAACGCCGAGATCAACGTCGGCACTTTCAATTATCCCGTGCTTATGGCGGCCGATATCCTCCTATATGACACCGATGTGGTACCGGTGGGACAAGACCAAAAACAGCACGTCGAATACGCACGCGACATCGCGCAGAAATTCAATAATGTCTTTGGCGAGACTTTCAAACTGCCGAAGCCGTTGATCCTCGAACATGTAGCAACCGTGCCCGGCACTGACGGCAAGAAAATGTCCAAGAGCCATAACAACACAATCCCGCTTTTCGCGACGCGCGAGGAGATAACAAAAGCCGTTATGGGCATAGTCACTGATTCCGGTGGCCCGGAAAGCGGCGTGCCGGCGAACGTTTACGCCATCCACAAGCTATTCCGGTCTGAAAGCGAGCTAAAAGGGCTCTACGAGGCAAATAAGGGCAAATACAAGGCTCTAAAAGAGGCCTTGATAGAGGATATAGACGCTTTTGCGAAGCCCTTGCGCGAACGCCGAGCCAAGATCGCCAAAGACGAAAATATGGTACGAGAAGCATTAAAACGCGGCGCTAGCGACGCGTGTCTGGCCGCGTCAACTAAACTGATCGAGGTAAAACAAAAGATCGGCGTTCTTTAGCATGCCATTCATCGTCAAAACTCAGATATTCGAAGGGCCGCTAGATTTGCTCCTAGATTTAATAGAGAAGCGCAAGCTTTTTGTCAGTGACATCGCCCTGGCGAAAGTTACCGATGACTTCATAGAGCACGTCAAGCAATTCGAGAATCTGCCGATGTGGGAGTCGGCGCATTTCATCCTGGTCGCTTCGACTCTTCTTCTCATAAAATCCAAGTCGCTACTCCCGAATTTGAACCTGACTGAAGAAGAACAGGGCGATATCAGAGACCTTGAGACGCGCCTGAAAATATACAAACGGATAAAAGAAGCCGGCAAGAATGTGGAAAAAATGTTTGGCGATCAAATGATCTTCGGCCAGTCGGCCTCGCACGGTCTTGGGGGACCGCAAGCGCGCGCGTTCGGCCCGATTTTTGCGCCGGACCCAGAGTTCAGCCTCGAGCATGCATTAAATTCCTTGAAGGACTTAGTCAAAAGGTTGCCGAAGAACGAGGCTCTGCCGAAGCTGGCGGTGAAGAAGATCCTTAGCCTGGAAGATATGATCAATGATCTGACCAAAAGAATCACGGCTCAACTCAAGATGAGCTTCAGCCAATTTACGGCGGGACATAAGAAAGAGAAGATAAATGTCATAGTAAGCTTCCTAGCCGTGCTTGAACTTGTAAAGCACGGCGTCTTACAGGCCTCGCAGACAAGCGAATTTTCGGAGATCGAGATGGAAACGAAGGAAGTCGGGGTGCCGAGCTATTGATAACGGCCGTTTGATGAATAAAAATCGCCGCTCCGAAAGAAACGCGGAGCGGCTAGGAAAAGGTGCGGACGGGCAAGCACTTCAAGATGTGGCTGATTCTGCCAACATCCGAAGCTTATCAAGCGACTCCTTGACGCAGACGATACGAACCTTGAGCTTATCTCTTTCTTGCTCCAGAGCGGGTAACTTGTCTCGATTCACGTCAATGCCGTTGTTGATACGGCCGATCTTGTTCTCCGCTTTGAGAAGATCGCGATTGAGCTTTTGAAGCTCCTCTGAAAGTCTTTCGGAACTTGGCTTCCTCTGCGTGAGAAAAAAAGTCCCGACGATGACCAACCCAAAAATCACCAGCGCCCCCGCAAAACCGAGTATAATCGGCTCGAATTCGATGAAACTTAAAAAGTGCATGGTATTCCTTTCTTGTTCAATTCAGATATTATTCTTTTCCAGGAAGTTGTCAACCCGATTCAGCAGAATATGCTCCAAGAGCGAATTCTGGTGATTCGCCTACTGGATGCTATAATTCATAATATATTTATGGACTTAGCTCAAAAAATCGAAGCGATATTATTCTGGAAAGCCGAACCTGTGCCGGTCAAGAAACTGGCCGGGCTTTTGAATGAGAGCGTCGGGGCAATAAGACAAGGGATCGAGCAGTTAGAGCAAAATCTGAAGGGCAGGGGAGTCGCGTTGGTGCAGACCGATGATGAGGTGATGCTGGGCACGGCTAAGGAACTGTCGCCTTTAATCGAACAGCTTACGAAGGATGAATAGACGCGGGATCTGGGGAAGGCCGGCCTGGAAACGCTTTCAATCGAGCTGTATCAGGGACCGATCTCCAGAACGAA
>CAYITC010000077.1:0-2467 GCA_964366245.1 uncultured Candidatus Saccharibacteria bacterium | reverse complement strand
GAGAATTTCTTGATAGAGCTTTTCCGGTTCAATTTCAAAACGCGACCTACCTTCTTTTTCAAGTTGTTTTTCGTAGACGACTTGAGTTTCAAAACCAGCGTGGTCCAAGCCGGGCAACCAAAGGGTTTTGAAGCCCTTGAGGCGTTTGTAGCGGATGATAATGTCTTCGATGGTCATCACCAATCCGTGGCCGGCATGAAGCGAGCCATTGGCGTTCGTCGGAGGCATGATGATGGTAAAAGGCGTGGCATCTTTCGCGATCAGACCATTTTTGACCGACATATCAGGATTGAAAAAACCGCTGTCTTCCCAGAGCTTGTATATGCGATCCTCGGTCGAGGCCGGGTCGTAGGGCTTCAGGAATTTGTCGGGAATGTTCGGCGTTTTTTCATTCATGCCAGAAATACTAGCAGAAAAGGAGTCCGATTAGTATTGTAGGCGTGTCTTAACGACGCCACCCGCGGTGATAACCCATGTTATAGGTAGGTGCCGGAGGATAATAGTAAGTCGGGACCGGGGTGTAGGGATAGAAAGGTTGATTATAGACGGGAGGCTGGATCGGGTTGTAACGGGGTTGGAAAACCGGTCCAACAAAACCGGGATAATAACTGGGCACGCAATAGTTAAGGAAATAGCCGTTCGCGTAGTAAACGCTAGCTGATGGACAACCGCCGCTGGCGCCGTGGAATCGAGCCTGGGCGGCGGCCTCATGCGATGAAACAATGAAGACAAACGAGAAAGCCGCTACCGCTATTCCTCCCGATAATATGAGATTTTTCATATACCTATTATGCTATAGTGATATTCCAAAATGTCAAGGGCTAATCCATTATTATGACCACTCTCGGGATAGAGACTTCATGCGACGAAACGGCCCTGGCCCTGCTTGAAACCCGGGGTAACGGAGCGGATTTTGAGTGCCGGGTCATCGCTTCCTTAGTGCGTTCCCAAGCGGAGCTTCATAGCGCCTATGGGGGCGTCTACCCTACCCTGGCCAAAAGAGAACATGGCAAGAACTTGGTGCCGCTTTTTCATAAACTGCTCATCGAAGCGGGAGAGTTTTTGGGGCGGCGCGAAAAATTAGACGCGGACGCGTTCGGCAAGGCCGTAGAATCCTTTCGAGCCGAGATCGCCCCGCAAAATCCGGAATTGTTCGAATCGTTCGCCGCGGCTAAATTCCTGAATGAGGTTCCGAAGATCGATCGCATCGCCGTAACGGAAGGTCCGGGGCTGGAACCGGCATTATGGGTCGGGATAAATTTCGCCCGGATGGTCGGCGATCTGTGGAAGATCCCGGTAATGCCGGTCAATCACATGGAAGGCCATATCGTCGGTTCCCTGCTCCCGAGCGACGCGACGAATGGTTTGTGGCAAAAATTGCATGAAGCACCGATGCCGGCGGTATCGCTTCTCATAAGCGGAGGGCACACGCAACTTATCCGCGTCAACGCCATCGGAGACTATGAGATCATCGGCGAAACCCGGGACGACGCGGTGGGCGAAGCGTTCGATAAGGCCGCGCGGCTTCTGGGGATGAATTACCCGGGCGGCCCTAATCTCGCCATGCTCGCGGAAAAGGCCCGTCAGGAAGGAGTCGGGGCTCCTTTGAAACTGCCGCGGCCGATGATCGACTCCAAAGATCTGGATTTTTCTTTTTCCGGTCTGAAAACAGCGATGCTCTACGCCACGCGTAAAGCGCCAAAGGACGCGGCTGGCACTCTCGACCCGATTTGGAAAAAAGGACTAGCCCGGGAGTTCGAGGACGCAATAGTGGAAACTCTGGATTTCAAACTGCGGCAGGCTATAGGGAAAACCGAAGCAAAGTCGGTCATTGTCGGTGGCGGCGTGAGCGCGAATCACAGCCTACGCGCGACCTTCGAAAAGGCCGCCCATGAATACGGCATCCCTATTTTTCTCCCCTCTCGGCACATTTCTGGCGACAACGCACTGATGATCGCTTTAGCTGGGGCGTTGGATCAAAGGCAAGAAAATCCGGTCAATGAAAAAATCGCGCTTCGCGCACGAGGAACCAAAAGACTCTAGGGCAGTTCTTTTTTGCTGTTATTCTTAACTGTTATTCTTCACCACTATCTTCATGTAGGCGACGAAGCCCAAGAGAAGAGCCGCGCCGATCGTATAAGCGTAGCCAAGGATGCTCATTCCCCTGCCGATACCGAACAGGATGTCATAGAGGAATCCGGCGATGACCAGCTCGGCATAGCGCGGAAAGACCCAGGCGCCGATCGCTCCGAGAGGTATGGCCACGAACCACCAACCAAAAATGACCGACACGAATATGATCACGTCGAGGGTGATCCGGAGCGATAGTTTTTTATTCATGGAATTGGATTAACGGCGCACTAGCACAAAGCGTATCTGGCTTATATTGACCGGCGGAGCGAAAAGCACGGTATCGAAAGGGTTAGAAGGATCAGTTATTATTGAAACTACCACACCGAAACCCAGG
>CAYITC010000076.1:1954-2510 GCA_964366245.1 uncultured Candidatus Saccharibacteria bacterium | reverse complement strand
GGACATGCTCAACGCCGCGTTTTTTGAGGTTATGACGGCGGGCGACGCGGCCGGGCGCGTTTTCACCTTTCCGATCCCGACGGTCAACGTCACCAAAGACTTCGACTGGGAAAACCCGAATCTCAAAGGCCTCTGGAACATCACGGCAAAATACGGCGTTCCGTATTTCAGCAATTTCGTGAATTCGGACATGAAGCCGGAAGATACGCGCTCGATGTGCTGTCGTTTGCGGCTCGATCTCGCGGAGCTTGACCGTCGCGGCGGCGGCCTCTTCGGCGCCAACGCCCTGACCGGATCGGTGGGCGTAGTGACTATAAACATGCCTCGTTTGGGATATATCGCGCGGACGACGGGAAAAGAGTTCCTGTCATTGCTGGCGGAAAAGATGGATATCGCCCGGGAAAGCCTGGAGATCAAGCGCAAGATCCTCGAGCGCTTTACCGACGCCAACTTGTATCCGTATACGAAATTCTATCTGCGAAAGATCAAAGAGGCCTACGATGAGTATTGGAAGAACCATTTCTCGACGATCGGACTTGTGGGTCTGAATGAGGCT
>CAYITC010000076.1:0-1944 GCA_964366245.1 uncultured Candidatus Saccharibacteria bacterium | reverse complement strand
TGAGGCTGTCATGAATCTGTTGGGCAAAGATATCGGTACGGAAGAAGGACAGCGGTTCGCGGCGGAGACACTTGATTTCATGAGAAAGAGACTGATCCAGTATCAGAAAGAAACCGGCAATCTCTACAATCTTGAAGCTACGCCGGCGGAGGGGACTGCTTATCGCCTGGCGCTCAAGGATAAAAAGCTCTATCCGGATATAATCGTCGCCAATGAAGCGGAGGTTAAAAAGGGTGCTCAACCGTTCTACACCAATTCGTCGCATTTGCCCGTCAATTATACGGATGACATCATAGAGACTTTGGATATCCAAGACGATCTCCAGACAAAATATACCGGCGGCACGGTCGTCCATATTTTCCTGGGGGAACGCATCGCCGATCCGGCCTCGGTGCCGTCGTTGGTGCGGAAGATCTGCGAGAATTATCGTCTGCCGTATTTCACTTTGACGCCGACATTCAGCGTCTGCGGCTCGCACGGGTATATAGCTGGCGAGAAGCGCAACTGCCCGACCTGCCAGGCCGAATGCGAAGTCTATTCGCGCGTGGTCGGCTACCTGCGTCCGGTCAGCCAATGGAACGCGGGGAAGCAAGCGGAGTATTCTTTGCGCGAAATGTATCAGCCGCGGCTTGAAGCAAGAGTCGATAGCTTGGTAGCGGTTCATTCTTGACCCGGACGTTTATCCGTATGGTCTTTGGCGGGCTGGAAAAGTGCACATTGATAGATTATCCCGGCAAAGTAGCTTGCATGGTCTATACGATCGGTTGTAATTGGCGTTGCCCCTACTGCCACAATCCGGAATTGGTAGACGAAACGGTCGAAACCAGAATCACCGAAAAGGAAGTTCTGGATTTCCTCTCAACGCGAAAGGGAATGCTCGACGGCTTGGTTATTACGGGAGGCGAGCCGACCATGCATGATGATCTGCCCGGCTTCATGAGGAAAGTCAAAAACCTCGGCTTTCTTGTCAAGCTTGACTCGAATGGCACGCGGCCGGCCATGCTCAAGGAAGCGATCAAGAAGAAATTGGTAGACTATATAGCCATGGATATCAAATCTCCCATGTCCAAGTACAGCCAGACGGTGGCGCGGCCAGTAGATATAAAGGCTATACGGAAGAGCATTGAGATCTTAAAGTCGTCAGGCATTGGATATGAGTTCAGAACGACCGTCATCAAAGTCTTGATCGCGCCCGAGGATTTTCACGAGATAGGCAGGGAGATCCGCGGCGCGGACAGGTATTTTCTCCAGAGATTCATCCCCACCAAAGTCCTCAATCCGCAATTCAAGAAAAAAGTCACGTATAATGACGAAGAGCTCCGGTCATTCCAAGAAATAATGAATAAATATGTCACATTCTGCGGTATCCGCTAAAAAAACGATATATCTCGATCATGCCGCGACGACGCCGACTGATCCGGCCGTGCTCGAAAAGATGTTGCCGTATTGGAGCGAAGAATACGGCAATGCTTCGTCCATGCATTCGAGCGGAAGGCGCGCGGCGCAGGCTATAGCTCGCGTGCGCGGAGACGCGGCGGATATCATCGGCGCGGCTCCTGAAGAGATCGTCTTTACCGGCTCCGGCACCGAATCGGACAACCTGGCGATAAAAGGAGTCGCGCGGGCGAACCGCGCTCACGGGAATCACGTCATCATTTCGGCGATCGAGCATAAGGCGGTCATCGAATCAGCCAAACAACTTGAAAAAGAGGGGTTCACGGTGAGCGTAATCCCGGTCGACAGATTCGGCACGATCGATATTCCGGCCTGTGTGAAACTGATCAACGACAAGACGATTTTAGTGTCGGTCATGTACGCCAATAACGAGATCGGCACGGTCGAGCCGATCGAGAAGCTTTCCGTGGTTATCCGAACTTGGCGGGCTGATCACGGTCAAAGCCGGTTCCCTTAGCAAAATAAAAAAAATTTCATTTGATAAAGCTC
>CAYITC010000075.1:0-2534 GCA_964366245.1 uncultured Candidatus Saccharibacteria bacterium | reverse complement strand
TTCAAGCTTGAGGAACATCGGGATCTCTTTGAGGACGCGGTCTTCTTCGTCCGCGCGCGGTCCTTTTTGGCTCTTGCGGTGGGAGATCCATTCTTCGAGGCGGCTTACGGCGAAGCCCGCCTTGCTAAGGGCTTTAAAATACGATTGTAGCGGCCTGTGGAACGACAAGGTCATCTTCTTCTTAACCGGATTCTTTTCCCCTGGTGTCATGTCGATCTTGATCCGATCGTCAGACAAGTATGAATCGACGCGGCGATACTGTTTAGACGCCCTTTCGTCCCACTGCCAATCCGAATGTTGAGGGATCCTGAATGACGGATGATTGAGGGCCAGAATGAGCCGGCCGCCATTTTTGAGAGCGCGCGCGGTTTCCGCAATCGTCCCGGCCAGATTTTCGATGTTTTGCAAAGCCAGAACGATAACGGCCGCGTCAAAAGAATCATTTGCGGCAAACCGAAGATCGTCAGCCGGAGCGACGTGATAGCTGATGCTCTTAGGCGATTTTTTTACGGCCGCGGAGATGAGCTCGCCAGAAATATCCGCCGCTGTGACCTCCGCGCCTTCTTGCTCTAACACGCGCGAGAAAAAACCCTGCCCGCAGGCCACATCCAAGATCTTCATGCCCGGTTTGATGCCAAGGATCCGGATCAGATTCGGCAAAATGACCTTGGCCTGAAAGGAATCGGCGGACTCTTCGAGGAGCTCGTCGTACCATTCCGCTACTTGGCCCCAGGAAGTGTCTTTTTTATTCACAAAAAAGACTATAGCATGTTCGTGGAACCTGACCAGCTATTTTTATGTCCTAAAAAGTTTATGCACAGAAAAAGCCGACATTTGCACAGTTTGTCCACTAAATATACGCAATTAGTCTATTGACTTTTTTGACCTATAAATGATAATGGACACAGGTTCGGTCGGTAAAATTGGAAAAAATCCTTAAATCACATTCAAGGGACGCAAAAAATACTGACCTAGCGTCGTATAAAGTCCCACCTAAATTTTTCAGAATCTTTTTCCCTTTCGATCAGAGCCTACCCTATGGCAGTAAGGTCCGCGTTGGCGGGCCTTAACTGCGTCCAAAGACAATCCGACAAGCAGGGCTATGCGCACGGTATGGCCTATACGCACGCCATCGCGGCGTTTTTTCGTTTTAGGCGGCAGAAAGATGACACATGCTCTTTAAGGAATATCCGCAGAGGGACATGTACCACCTTCCTGTGTTGCCTCATCAAAGAAAAAGCCCCTTGCAAGGGGCCTCTCTAGCGAACCGTTCCGCTCTTACGCTTGCGGAGCTGGTGCTGGCGGAACCGGAGGAACCGGAGGAACCGGATTCGGCTTTGGTGCGTTTGCCATCATGATAATAAGAGCGGGTGGGTTAGCTCCCGCAAGCCGAAAGTATACACCGTCTGTAAACGATTTGTCACCAAGACAGCGAAGAGACTTTGTGTCAAAGTTTTCTCCCCAAATAAGGCTGTAAATCGTACTCCCGCGCCATGATGTAATTTGTTCTAAAATTACATCACTGAATCTTGCCGGCGACCAGAGTTCCGACATATCTGACAAAAAGTATCGAGGCTGTGGCGCAGAATATGCCTAAGGACCAGCCGGCGATGACGTCCGAGGCCCAGTGCGCGCTGACTAATACTCTGGCTATGCCTATAGCCAGGGTCAGAATGACGCTCAAGACTATGAATAGTTCCCTTTTCACCCATGATTTCATTCTTGGAACCGCCAGGTAAGCGACGATCACGAAAAAGGCCGCGGCGAATGCCGCGTGACCCGATGGGAAGCTCGGATCGATGAATGTCGGGGCCTTGTCGAACAAAAATCCAATCGCGATTGAAGGGTCTATGGTCACCAGATTTTCCGGCCTTACGCGCAAGATGATATCCTTGATCCAGCCGACCAGAAGCGCCGTAGAACCCATGGAGAACAGGAGCACGATCGCGGAACGCCATTTTTTATTCGCGGCGAGCACGATGCCGCCGGTTATCGTGAGGATGGCTATCATTATCGTGCTGCCCAGAGCGCTTATCCATGAAGCGACGCGGACAAGAGCGCCGCCAAAATCCATGGCGACAAAATCGTTCACCAAAGCGTTTACGTACAGATCAAAGGCCGCCATGAACGGCTGGGCGGAAAAAGCATCCTCGACCATCCTGAAAAATATGAGCAGCGAGGCCAGATTCAAGCCCAGAACGAAAAGCTCATAGCGTCGGAATGTATGGAAGCGGACATTGACGAACCTGTAGCTCCAGACGATCAGGACGGCCAAGATGATGGCGGCGACCAGAGCCCGGCTCGTCCATCCGGACACTACGTTATAGCCCAAGCCTAGGGCATAGCCAAGCACGACCGAGCCAAAAACCCAGACCACCGCACCGAGCGTGTTCCAGATCCAGAAGGGCTTGGGCGACATCCTGTTGGCGCCGACGAAAAACGGCATCAGTCCCCTGGTCACCGGATTGAAACGCCCGAAAAAGAGGGCTTTACCGGTATGGGCGTCGAGAAAAGCTCGGGCCTTGGCGATGACG
>CAYITC010000074.1:0-2541 GCA_964366245.1 uncultured Candidatus Saccharibacteria bacterium | reverse complement strand
CTTGAGCTTTTCGATGATCTCCTTCTTCTGTTCTTTTGTGCGAGCCATTAGTTTGGGATTTATCGGATGAATAAAAAATCGACCTTCTTGTGGGCCGAAAACTAAATGAGTGATCCTCGGAAGGTCTTATGGACGCCTTCTGTCTTTGGCCTTATCCGTATGCTACAATGCTTTCTCTAATAAATCAACCTTTGCGTATGGATATTCTCACGGCAATCTTCGGCAATCAGGTCAAGGTCAGGATCCTTCGGATGTTCCTTTTCAATCCTGAAACGCCCTTTTTCCTTGCCGAGATAGTCGAACGCACCAAATGCGACAGCGCGGCGGTGAGAAAAATACTGTCGTTACTGCTCAAGGCGGGCCTTCTAAAGAAGCGTTTGATCACGAAAGAGATAGCCGTCGCCGGCGGCGCAAAGCCGATCCTCCAAGATCGTGCAAAGCCGATCCTCCAAGATCGTGCAAAGCCGATCCTCCAAGATCGTGCAAAGCCTGCGACAAAAAAGTTGCACGGCTGGAGCTACGCTCTGAACACGAAGTTCATCTACCTAGACCAGCTCAAGACTTTCCTCACGGTCTCGAGCGTCTCGGCTAACGAGTCCCTGCTCAAAAAGTTCGGCAGTGTCGGCCGCCTAAAGCTCGTAGTCGCTTCCGGCATTTTCATACAGAATTGGGACTCTCGGGTGGACCTTCTTCTGGTCGGCGACGAGCTCGACTTAAGACGCATAGAAACCATCATAAAGGGCATCGAGGCCGAGATAGGCAAGGAAATAGCCTATTCCGCCTTTGAAACCCAGGATTTCGAATACAGGCAGGGCATTCATGACCGGCTTATCAGGGATATTTTGGATTATCCCCATGTGACCCTTCTTGACCGCCTAGGAGTTGAGCCGAATTAGGCCATATTCGCTTCGCTCATATATCGACGGCACTCGGACGTTATACCCAGCTATCGCTGGTATACGTCCTCGCTTGTCGCTATAATATAAGGGTTACAAGCAAATTATTTATTAGCCTAAGAACATTAATTTATGATGTTTATTCAGAATTGGGGCGATGTTTTCACTCAATCGCTCCAGAGCGTGTGGTATGGGGTAGCGGCATTCGTCCCGAATCTATTGGTCGCCATTATTATCTTTGCCATCGGCTGGGTCCTGGCGGCTCTCGTTGAGAGGCTCGTCGACAACATTTTGAAGGCCCTCAAGCTCGACTCGGCCCTCCGGTCAGCCGGAATGGAAGATGTCGTGAAGCGCGCCGGACACAACCTGAATTCAGGTTTGTTCGTCGGCGTTCTCTGCAAATGGTTCGTGATCGTGGTCTTCCTGATGGCTTCGTTCGATGTCCTCGGCCTTTCACAGGTCAACGGCTTCCTCCGTGAGGTCGTCGCCTACTTGCCGCAGGTCATCGTGGCGGTCCTCGTCCTCCTCATCGCCGCCGTGGTCGCGCGGGCGATGCAGAAAGTGGTCGTCGCTAGCGCCAAGGCCGGTCACCTTCATGTCGCCGAGCTCGGCGGACGCGTGACGAAGTGGTCCATTTGGATCTTCGCCATCCTTACGGCTCTCTATACTCTTGGAGTCGCTCCGGGCATCATCCAGACTCTCATCACCGCGGTCTTCGCCGGCGGCGCATTGGCCTTCGGTTTGGCCTTCGGTCTGGGCGGCAGGGATGTCGCGCAGAAGGTGATCGATAAGACTTCGGCTGCCATCCTGCTTAAGGACTAACTGCCATAGGGTTTATTCTGGGGATTTTTCCAAAGAATACAAAGGCGACCTCGAAAGGGGCTGTTTTTGTTTTTTAAGGATTTTGGATTCATATCGCCGACTTAAATCGCCGACTTAACCATAAACACAAAAGCCCCCGATGGGGCGATTTGTGTTACCAGTTTGCAAACCATCAAATATTGATGATTGGGGGCCAGGAGTATCCCGTCCGCTCCACCAGTCGAGTTTTGATCGACGGTTGTATTTTAATACTAGGATTAGGATTGTCAAAAAAAGTTAAAGTTTTAATGAAGATTTCATCCATGATTTATCCCCGCCTTGTCCCCATTTTCGGCCTCGCCAGGCCGCCATTGACTTCTTTTTGGCGCCGAGTATACTGCTTATTACATCGGAATGATTACAAACATTAATCGTGAATACAGTCGGCCATAGCCACACCCCGAATAAGGGCGTGACGACGGGCCGCTTAATGAAGCGGTTTTTTATTTGTAAGGCAAGAGGGTGAGATATTTTACAATCTCATAAAAACTCGGATGCTGAATGGCATCCGGGCAAAAGTAAGTAAGTGATAAGCAATGTAGGTGTCCCGTAATTTCAGAGCGACTGAAAATGCGGGACGTAAAGCGGTTTTTAAAGTTCCCGATGGGAATTTTAAAGGGCGTATGGTGGATGCCTTGGCTTCATGGAGGCGATGAAGGACGTGGCGTAGCAGCGATATGCTTCGGGGAGGTGCCGAGCAACCTTTGATCCGGAGATTTCCGAATGTGGAAACACTACGATGTGAACCATCGTAACTCGACGCGCAAGCGCGAGAGCATACCCT
>CAYITC010000073.1:0-2596 GCA_964366245.1 uncultured Candidatus Saccharibacteria bacterium | reverse complement strand
AAATACGCGTGGGCGATCCTGTCATTCGCGATAGCGTCTTTCAACGCTTCGGTAATATGCTCCTGACCCATGACCTCCGGCCATTTCTGCGGGCGGTATGTGCGGTAGAGGACTGCCATGATGGAGCTATTTTAGCATAGCTTCAATATGTCCTTTAATAATTGCTTCCACTTCCCCGGCCGTTTCCGCGTTCATAAGTTCCGTTCGCAGTTCCTTGGCCCCGTCCCATCCATTCACATAGGCCTTGAAGTGCTTGCGCATGACGGCGAAACTTTTTATGCGAGGCCTGCCTTTTTTGGCCTCGAATTCCTTCTCGAAGAGTTTGGCGTGCTCAATCAGGATTTTTAAGTGTTCCACAGGCGCGCGCTCGCGGGGCTTCTTTTCAAACAACCACGGCTTGCCGAAGATTCCACGGCCGATCATGACTCCATCACAGCCGTATTTCTTTGCCTTCTTCCTGGCCTCTCCCATCGTTTCCACGTCCCCATTGCCAATGATAAGAGTCTTGGGGCTGATCTTGTCCCGCAGTTCCATGATCTCCGGCATGAGCTCCCAGTGTGCCGGCACATTCGACATCTCTTTCCTAGTTCGGAGATGTACAGTTAATGCTGGCAACTTTTGTTCTAAAAGCAGTTTGATCCAAGTTATATCGTATTTGTTATACCCGATCCTAGTTTTGACGCTCACAGGCAAACCTTTAGCTCCTTCCCGTGCTGTTTTTAATACTCTAAGAGCATTCTCCGGCTCCTTTATGTGAGCCGCCCCGCCACCTTGTTTTTCTACAGCTCTGTCCGGGCATCCCATATTTATGTCCAACCCATCAAACTTTAATTTCTTTACGAGTTTAGCCGCTTCTCTCATAGTCTCCGGATGGCCGGTGAAAAGCTGGGCGACGATCGGCCTTTCTTTGGGCGAATATTTCAAATCAATGAGCAGTTTCTTCTTTCCGGGCGACACCAGCCCGTCCGCCGAGACGAATTCAGTCCACATCACGTCAGGCTTGCCGTATTTGGCGAATAGCGCGCGAAAAACGCCATCGGTCACGTTCGCCATCGGCGCCATGACAAACAAAGGCTTCCCAACCTTCTTTAATTTCTGCCAAAAATTCATTGGCTGATATTACCTTATTTAACCTTATTTATCAGCCTCACCACATCCGCGTCCCTATTATCGCTTCCCAGAACGACCACGGCGTATATCTCCTTGTCATAACCAAGCTTGAACAGCGATGCTGAAGTACGGCCGGCTTCGTCCGTGTATCCATTCTTACCGCCGATATAGTAAGACCATGACAGGAAGTGTGCCGGATTCACCCAGGTGTGATTGCGGATAGTTTTCGATTTAAGCGTAGTAACGGCGAGAAGAGACGGGTCATTCTCGCGGATCCAGTCTATTATAATGGCCAGGTCGGTAGCGGTAGAAATGTTAGCCTTTGACAAGCCTGAAGGATCGACGAAATAAGTTCTGTAAGCTCCTATCGATTGCGCGAAGTCGTTCATCATCTTTACAAAAGCGCGACGACCGAACACGCGGGCATAGGCTTCGGCGGCATCGTTCGAAGAGACCATCATGAGCGGATATATGAGATCGGCCGCCGTAAACGTCTCCCCGGCCCTGAAACCGGCCGTATTGCCGAAGGTGATGACGATCTCGGGAATTATCTCTATTTTCAGATCGGGACGGATCGATCTCCTCGCCACGACCGCCGTCACCAGCTTAGTCAGTGAAGCGACCGGCAATAGGCGGGTCGGATCATACTCCATCCAGACCGTATTTTTGGAAAGATCTTTGACTATATAAGCATCGGCCGTGACCTTGTCTTCGGCGTTCCTCGGAAGGTTTTCGACGGCGGAATTAATGACGTCTTCCTCCTCGCTGGCCGTATAGCGGATGATCTTCGTCAGGCCTTCCGTCAAAGTCCCGTCGGCGCTCACATCCGCCGATGGCGCGGGTATCGCTTTCCAAAGCCAGCCGGCGACCCAGGAAAGAGCGATCCCGCCGAAGATCAGGATCATCCCGCCAAAAACTACCAGAAAAAATCGCCTCATCTGTGATAGACATTCGGCGGATACTGGAGCTTGATCTCGTTCCATTCGAGCTTCTCGCCCTTTACCCGCGCGTCTCCGACTGTCTTCGCCCAAAACGCGACCAGATTCTCTCTTTGGACGTCAAGATCGGCTCGTTCATCCATGACAATGACGACGATAGAAAAACCGTTCGGCTTTGCACGATCTTGGGGGATCGGCTTTGCACGATCTTGGGGGATCGGATTGTCGGCATAAAGCTCATAATCGCCGCCACCCTTCACGAGAATGGCATGGATGTTTATTCCCGAATCTTTGATGGAGTTCATCAGCATTTGCAGGGTGTTGAACTTTTCCGCAGTCGTTGCGTAAACGCCCAAGAGTTTTTTTCCAGCCAGATCGGGTATGTAGAACTGATTGTGCGTCTTAGCGTCAGTTTTTCTCAAATGCCGGAAAATGAAGCCGCTTCCGTCAGCTACATAGCAATCATCCCCGGGGTTCAGGTTATTGTCGGCGAGATCGGGCAGATCGGCGCAGACTATGGCTTCCGGCGTTTTTTCCGAAACAGACAC
>CAYITC010000072.1:0-2663 GCA_964366245.1 uncultured Candidatus Saccharibacteria bacterium | reverse complement strand
CCCGCTCGATCCGTATCCAGCCGTGGGACAAAGCCCAAGTGAAAGAGATAGAAAAGGCGGTAACTCTGGCCAATCTCGGCGTGGCCACTGTCGTGGACGGCGACGGGGTCCGGATAAATTTCCCGGAGCTGACCGGCGACAGGCGCGCCGAAATAGCCAAATTGGCCAAGGATAAGCTTGAGGAAACCAAAAAAGAGATCCGCCGCTATCGTGACGCGGTCGTAAAAGATTTAGAGACAAAGGAAAAAGGGGGTGGATACGGCAAGGATGAGATATTCCGTCTCACCAAAGACACGCAGAAAATGATCGACGATGCCAATAAGAAACTGGATGAAGCTTACACCAAAAAAGAAAAGGAGATACTTTCGTAATCGCGCGGCATTCCTATAATGACGGTAATCATATTTTTAATAGTCCTCGCGGTACTCATATTCGTCCATGAGCTTGGGCACTTCCTCTTGGCGCGCGCATTCGGCATCAGGGTTGACGCCTTCAAGATCGGCTTCGGTCCGAGACTTGTTTCCTGGAAAAGGGGAGAGACGGAGTATGGGATAAACGCCATACCCTTCGGCGGCTATGTGAAGATATTCGGCGAAAATCCTGACGCGGAATTGACTGCCGGACCGGACGCGTCGCGCAGCTTCGTAAACAAGGCCCGCTGGAAGCAAGCCATAGTCCTGGCTTCCGGCGTCCTGTTCAATTTTATATTCGCTTGGCTCATCTACGCGATAGTGCTTATGTCCGGCATCACGGTCTCTATGGCGGGGTTCGAGGCTTACTCGTCCCAGTTCAAAGACCCTCGCGTCATGATCACCGTCGTCATGCCGGGATCTCCAGCGGAAAAGGCCGGATTGAAGGAGGGCGATATCATCCGTCATGTCGAGACGACTGCCATGAATGCCGAGCGGGCCTCCGGCGTCGCGGCCCAAAGGCCGGCGCAGTCGATAGAGCAGATCCAAAGCACCGTCGATTCCTACGGCGGCAAGCCCGTGGCGATCGAATACGAGCGCGATAAGAGCGTGAATGTCATAGGAGTCGTGCCGACTTCCGGGCTTGTCGAAAATAAATACGCCATCGGCATATCCATGGACAATGTAGTCGATCTCAAGCTGTCGTTCGCGAGCGCCATAAAAGAGGGTTTGCGGTACACCCTCGTTCTTATAAGGGAAACAGTTATCGCGCTCTATGCCTTTGTGTCTAATATCTTCCTGGGACAGCCGAACTTTTCCGACGTGGCCGGGCCTATAGGTATTGCCGGGATAATCGGAAGCGCCGCGCGCATGGGCTTTACATATCTCCTCATGATCACCGCTATCATCTCGATCAACCTGGGCGTGGTGAATATCATCCCGTTCCCGGCCCTCGACGGCGGGCGGATACTTTTCGTGCTAATTGAATCTATTTCCCGCCGGCGCATTCCGGTGAAGTTCGCCAACGCGGTCAATGTCATAGGCTTCGCCCTGCTCATGTTGCTTATGGTTGTCGTAACGTGGAAGGATGTCGCGAAGCTGTTTTGATGGGAGGTGTGAGTGGTTATAGGTCGGGTCATTGGCTTTTACTTGCATTATGGTATAACTGAACCTAGTTATATAGGCCCTTTTTGTTATACTAAATCCGACAGATGAAAAATCTAAGGTCACGGCTTTGGATAAAAAAGCCGCGGCGCTTTTGTACACGCGGCGGCGAAGGTTGCCAAGGAATTATATTTTTTCCCGGATGTGGTCGTTCCACAGGAGACATATGATGAAACCGGCGACGCTCGCTGTCGCCATCAAACTGTTCCAGATTAGCGGCCTGTGGGAAGGCCAGAAGGCGACGATGCCGACGATGCACATTCCGCCGAGCAAACCATCCAGGAGTGACTCTTTCGCGAGTGCCTTGTCAGTGCGCCATTTCCTGCATCCTCGGTGAATCGCGAAAACGGGGAACAGGCATTCCATTAAAATGATCATAATAATCCTGCCGGTGGTCTTCAGGACGATCTCGTAGAAAGCGAATACTAATATTGCGATGGCAATTACCATCATCTCGCCGAGGAGTTTAGAATCTTCGACCAGGCCAGACTTATCGAGTTTGTTTGCATTCATGCGGATCCAGTTCGATTGATTTTTACGGTGCTGAAGAAAAGTGAAGCCGCACGAAGTATGCATTGTATTGCACAGTAAGTCAAGTAATTACAAAAAGTTTGATTTAAGCTATCATTCCTGTACTAATACGACTATATGCTCCGATCACAGCTATTCACCAAGACGCGCAAAGAGGCCCCGAAGGACGAGGTCTCGAAGAATGCCCAACTCCTCATTCGAGCCGGCTTCATCTACAAGGAGATGGCCGGGGTGTACGCTTATTTGCCGCTCGGTCTGCGCGTCCAGAATAAGATAGTAGGCATTATCCGCGAGGAGATGAACAATATCGACGGCCAGGAGGTCTCGCTCACGGCGCTCCAACAAAAGGAGACCTGGATGCAGACTGATCAGTGGGATGACGCGAAGGTGGATGTCTGGTTCAAGACTGCTCTGAAGAGCGGCACCGAGCTCGGCCTTGCGCCCACGCATGAGCCACCCTTGACCAAGCTCATGAAGGATTTTGTCTCGTCATACCGCAATTTACCTGTGTACATATATCAATTCCAGACTAAGTTCAGGAATGAGGTCCGCGCCAAA
>CAYITC010000071.1:0-2669 GCA_964366245.1 uncultured Candidatus Saccharibacteria bacterium | reverse complement strand
GGGATGTCGAGCAGAATAGCGCAAAATATTAGGTGATTCTTGTTTATTAATTAATATTTGCATGATTGCCTATGCGATACAGATAAATCTCCTGCAAGACATGATCCACCCTGTAAATGAGCAGACAATCTGGAGCAATATGACATTCTCTGAAATTAGCCATATCCTCTATTAGAGCATGATCTCGATAGGTTGTGCTGTATATCAACTATGAAAGTATATCATCAAGCATTTCCTTTGTACTAGTAAATTTTCGACTAAGTTTTTCCTTCTTGACCTCACGTAGAAATTTTTGTTCCTGTGCTGGAGTAAATCCATTTGCGGTAAGATTCGTGATGGGCAGCGAGCGACTGCGAACGATCTGAGTGAGAAACAGCTTCACGGCCGACGACAGATCAAGGCCCAGCTCTTTAAGGACCTTAACGGCTTTGGTCTTCGTCGCGCTATCGATCCTAAGTTGTATGGTGGCGTTCATTCTCATGAACCTAGTATAGATAATGTATATGATTTGTCAATACATCGATACTGGATTCTAACCTGAAATCGTAAGAGTCAGCGTCACCGCCATCATGATCGCGCCGACTAAGCCAAACTTCTGATGGCCGTGCAGTTTGTCCTTATTTACGGCCAAACCCAGAAGCACCGCGATAATGATATAACTCTCCGAAAAGGCGGTGGCTATGGCTATGGGAGCCAACGACATCGAGAAGACAAAGGCTATCCAGGCTACCTTATCGAAAACGGCCATCGGCAAAAGAAGCCTTATATTATGCCTTACGTCACTGAATGAAGACATGAGCCTGCCGCGAAACAGGAGAACGATTCCCGACAGGGCGGCGATAAAAACATCGCTGAAGAAGTTCACCATCAAGGGATCGGAGACCCTGCCGCCCCAGCCCATGAAAAAATTCGCGCCGCCCATGAATATCGCGCTTATAAAGGCGATCAACGCCCCCTTCTCCAAAAACATCGAGGATTTGATATCTTTGTGACGGAGACCGAGGAGAATGAGGCAGACGATGAGCGAAACAATGATGACGATCTGTACGAATGAAACGCTTTCTCCCAGGAGAATATAGGCCAGGAAGGCCGCCACCGGGACTTCAAACGACCAGATCGGTTCGATGACTGAAAGTTTTCCCCTTCGCAGAGATTCAAACTCAAGCAGAGCGGCGATAAACAAAACAACGCTGGCGATGAACAGTATGACGAGAGGCATGCCTTTTTCCGCGAAGAGATCGGGAATCCTCGTCCAGACAAAAGGCAGAAGGACGATTCCGCCGAATAAGGTGATCAGAAACAGGGTTTCCCAGTCACCGAGCTTTCTGGTCGATTTTTGTATCAGAAAATCGCCGAAGCCCCACGAAAGCATGGCGACGAAGGCAAGCCCTATGCCCACGATGGCGGCAGTCGTCATATCAGGCAAAAAGCTCTTTCTCTATGGATATGGCTCCGGCCGGATATTCCACGTGCAGTTCATTCTCGGCTCTTTTCTTGGTCTGCGACTTTTTCCTGGTTTTAGAGGCTTTCATGAAGGCGTTGAATAGCGGGTGCGGCGAGAGCGGACGGGCCAGAAATTCCGGGTGGAATTGGGTACCGAGAAAGAACGGGTGGGCTTCGGCCGGCAATTCGGCGATCTCCATCAGAACGCCGTCCGGAGATTTGCCGGAGAAGACCAGTCCTCCTTTTTCCAGGCGGTCTATATATTTCGGATTGACTTCATAGCGGTGGCGGTGCCGCTCCCGGACGATTTTCTTGCCGTAAGCCCCCGCCGCCAGCGTTCCCTTCACGATCTTGGCCGGATACGAGCCGAGCCGCATCGAGCCGCCATAGTCGCCTTCGGCCATCTTTTTCTTCTGGTCTGGCATGATGTCGACGACGAGATGCGGCGCGCGCCGGTCTATCTCCGCGGTATGGGCGCCCTTCAGGCCGAGGACATTCCTGGCGAATTCGACGATCATGAGCTGCATGCCGTAGCAGAGCCCGAAGTAAGGTATCTTGTTCTCGCGGGCATGTCGGATGACATTCAGTTTGCCTTCTATGCCGCTCTCGCCGAAGCCGCCGGGAACAATGATCCCGTCGAATTTGTCCAAGGCTGAAAAATCAGGCTTCGTACGATTCCTCAAATCATCCTTGGGGCGATTTTGGGGGATCGGTTTCTTGCTTTCAAAATCACGCGCGTTTACGGTATGTATCACGGCTTTTACTCCGTTGGCGTATGCCGAAAATTTTATGGCTTCGAGAACCGAAAGATATGAATCCGACAAAATGAAATCCCCGGTATTGAAGTATTTACCGACGATGCCAATCGCCACTTCATTCTTGGAATGATTCTTTATGCCGCGGGCCAATTTTTTCCAGATATTGAGGTCCTGGGTCTTTTTGCCAGCCGGCAATTCAAGAGCCTCAAGCAAGATATCTCCCAGATGGTCGTGATCGAAATTTATCGGAACGTCATATATGCTTTCGATATCCGGAGCGGATATGACCCGGCTCGGAAGGATGTTGCAGGCCGCGGCGATCTTCTCCTTCCTTTTTTGATCAAGCGGGATAGTCGAACGGCCGATAATGATATCCGCCGTCACGCCGTATGAGGCCAGTTGGTGGATGGCATTCTGGGTCGGCCGGGTCTTCTTCTCGCCCAATTTCGACGGCACCGGCAGATAAGA
>CAYITC010000070.1:0-2704 GCA_964366245.1 uncultured Candidatus Saccharibacteria bacterium | reverse complement strand
GAGATCGTTTCACGTGACTGGAGTTCAGACGTGTGCTCTCCCGATCTTTAGTAATGTCGGCGTAGGCCTTAGCCGTAGCCAAACCCTTCTTGGCCTGAACGGCCACGATCGCGGCGGTCAGCGTGGACTTTCCATGGTCGATGTGACCTATGGTCCCAACGTTGACGTGCGGCTTCGTACGATTGAATTCTGCTGCCATGATATTTGCTTAGTGCTCCGCCCGTGATCTCGATAGCGTGAGCGCTGGATCAGGGGCGGAGGTAATTTTGTTAATAAGATTGATAAAACGCCGGGTAGGCGCGTGAAAACCAGCTTAACATACGATAGAAGTTAGCGCAATCACACTGGCTCTTTATGGTATATAATCATTATATGACCATCGAAATGAGACCCCCAGAACTGTCATTTAAAGACGCCGCGAACGAGGAAGAGCCTCTGCATTCTTTTGAATATCGCGAAGCAGATGAGGAGTATGACATCGATCTGGCCGAGAAGGCTTGTGACGCCTTGCACAGATACGCGCTGGATAGGACGACCATCGGTTTGGCCGAGCTAATCTCGGATATAACCGAGCGCGCCTATACTCTCGTGGAATCGGGCATGACGCCCGCCGAAGCCGTCGCATCGATCATGAGACTCGTGCGAGAGCGGCTCCAAACTTTATCGCGGTCGGGAAAATACGCTTTTCGGAACGAAGACATATTTTCCAATCTGGGCAAGCCGTTCGAGCAAGGACTGTTGAGCGACCTTGCTTGGCTCACAAAGAAATTCAACGAGTCTCCCGGAGAGAACCGGACGCATCAGATCTATACGAATGGCTCACTTGACAATAAATACGCCATCGATTTCATCGAGGCCATATGGAATATCTCCCCCGACAACGGAGAGCTCACGCTGGACCGCGTCGATCTGGTCATGAATAAATCCAGCAACAAGCTGAATGAAGCGGAGCGCGCGAATATCATCAAAAAACACGGCGACTTCATTAGAGACAATCAAATGGTAATGGTGAAGCTAAGATCGGTCGACACTACGGAAGATCAGCTCCGAAGCCTCAAGGCCGAACTGGGCGCCGAAATCGAAACGTATCTGGCGAGCGCTTTTGAGGACGCCTATACCGGACCGGAGGAGGATGCCTTAGGCAATTTCACCTCGGCACTCGAGCAATTCAAAAGGCATGTCCTTTCCGATAAGCATTTCATGAGCGCCAACAGAGCTTTGAAACGCGCCTACATAGAACAACTTTCCTTTTTAGGCGGGGATGCTCGGCAGGATCCGTTGGTGTCGAACTTTTCTCAAATCTTTGACAAATGGAAATCCGAGTGGCTGGGAACGGTAAGCGAAAAGAGAAAGCGCGTCCTGCTCCCCGTTCAGGCCGTAGTCACCCGTTCGGTAATATCATTCACGGATCAGGCGGACGAGATTGAGGTTATTTCCGGCCGGGCTGGATGAACTGGATTGACAAAAGTATAGTTTCAATATATCGTAAAAACATATGAAAGCACCTGTAGAAACGAAAACGACGCTCGCAAATATCGGCTTTGTCGCCGTTGATAAACCCAATGCGGTTACCGAAGCTGGCCGAAAGGCACGAGCCACAGTAGAAGCCCGGCTCAGAGAGCGGCTCTCAATTAAGGAGGCCAAACTCAAGAAAACCTGATCGCCGACGAGTTGTCTTCTCTTTTTTATCAAGCCGCGCCTAACTGGTGCGGCATTTTTATCGAACCCGCGCGAGAATAATGTTTCTAGCTTGCTTTAAATCTTTTTCCGTAAGATTGTCGGCCAAATCTAAAGCAGAGTGATAGACACTCATTAAAATATCCATATCCCCAGTCAGTATAGATACTTTTTCCTTTATTTCCGAAATTCTCTTTAACGGAAAGGCCAGGTTAATTATGCGAGAATCACAAATAAATATACTCTTTCCTTGTCCGACACAGTCAACAACAATGATCCGCTCCGCCTTTTTGAGTAGCTTGAAATATTTTTTTTCAAACTCCCGGTAACCGTGGCCCCAATATGTCGGGTAGTCATATGAGATCTCCTCATTGCCGTCAAAAACAAATAGGGTCGAGTCGAGGTCTTTTTGACGGCTAAGGTAAATGGCGCTTTCCAACGCAACGGCCGTTCCGCTCGCATTGTCAATCGCCCCCGGTCCGAGAGAATCGTAGTGGCTGAATATGATTGTTTTTGGATTTTTTACATTTCCAACTAACAGGTAATGCCCGATAGTTTTTTGTTTTTTGACAACTAACGATGCTGTAGACTTTTCAGCGGAAATTAACCGCTTCAAAACAGTTGGGGAAACCGCGATCGCCGGCGCAAAAGAAAAATTTGTCGGCGAAGGTGCCTTGCATTTTGGATTGCAGTAAATGACCGGAGTGTCTATCAAGAACTTGGAGGACATCAGCGAGCTCACGATGTTCGTCGTCGGGATCCTACCACTGGTCATACCACAGCCAATACACTGCGCGCTCTTGCCATTTATTTTGAGCCGGGCTTTCTTAACTACCGGTACATGGGTAGTGAAATTCTCAATCGCGAAAACCACGTTGTTAGTCCGGAGAGCGCGGCACAAATAACCAAGAGCCATGTCGGCGGATTTTCCTTGCCTGGTTCCTAACTGCGTCAATTTTTCTATGATTTCTTTCATTTGTTCTTATTAATCTTAACAAAGTCATGTCTGGATGACATATAAAAGTGT
>CAYITC010000069.1:0-2757 GCA_964366245.1 uncultured Candidatus Saccharibacteria bacterium | reverse complement strand
GACAAGTCGAGTCCTATAACCTAGATATTATCATTGCTGTTGGTTACCGTATCAGCTCTAAAAAAGCAACTAAATTTCGAATATGGGCTACAAGAATTTTGCGTGAATATATTGTGAAGGGGTACACAATCAATCACTACAAGCTAGAAAAATCCCCAGAAGCACTTAAGGGTCTGTATGAGGCTATAACCTTAATTGAATCTAAGGAACATGGCGGTAAATTGAAAGGGAAGATAACGATCAAATTAACTAAGGATTTGCTACCGAATACGTCAACTTATAAAGATTCCTTGTAAGTTTGAAATATTACAAATCCTTCCTGCGCGCCCTCGCCCTATCGAGCTCGGTCAGGAATTTCTTGCGCAGGCGGATGCCAACGGGAGTGATCTCAAGATATTCATCTTCGCGCATTAAAATCCGAGTCAAATGTTCCGGCGGGACTTACATGTTTTTATTGGCGGATAGGATGGGGGGCTTTGCTCTGTCTATCAAACGACCCCGGATTTTTTGAGTTACTTCTTG
The DNA here is from genome assembly GCA_964366245.1 of uncultured Candidatus Saccharibacteria bacterium. GTDB lineage: Bacteria > Patescibacteriota > Minisyncoccia > Phycocordibacterales > PALSA-1337 > C7867-002. Next base: position 2,235 of record CAYITC010000069.1, on the reverse strand, counting down.
ATCCATTCATCTCGCGGAATATTTGCTTGTCTCAGGATACGAGAAAGCAAGTCAATCCCAATGTCATTGCGATGAGGATTAGGAATAATAACCGATATGCCATTTTTAGACATAATAGGATGCTTACCCTGTTGATAAGGCCCGCTCCAGTTCAATAGACGCATTTTTCGTACGAAGTTTCCCCAAGAAACAGGGGACAGTCTAGGCATACCTGCTCACAATTAGCTGTTTGCCATGCATCTTGAAATGAGGAATAGGCAGGTTCTTTTTCAGACGGAAAACCAGCCAGCTTTCGATTGCTGTCAATAAATTATCCCTACATTCCTCGACGGTTTTTCCCATAGCCCATACTCCGCGAAGCCCTTTGATCTCGGCATAGACGCGCTTACCGCCGTCAATCAGCTCATAAGTAGCCTTGTTCAGATTTGATGTGAGGAAATCTTGAATCATAGTCTTTAAATTGTATCAGGAAGTGTATCGGTAGATATATTGACAAATTGCTAATTTGATGTATTATTTTAATCAGATTCCAACTATTCCCCAACATATTCAGCAAAAAATACTATGAAAATGGTACACAAACGCCATAACCGGATCTACCAAGCCCGCAAAGCCAGAGAGTTAGAACAGAGTCTCAGACAATCTCTTGAAGAGGAGCAAGGCATCAATGAGCGCTTTGCTCGACGGGCCCTCTTAACAAAACCATCCGGCGATTTGAGTAGTTCCAGTTCCTCTCGCCCCCTTGAGTATGATGAAACAAATGGGGTTTGTTGAGCTTATCCGAACCTCTATCAAGCCGACCAACTCTGGTCGGCCCTTTTTATTTACAAATCCTTCCTCCTGGCCCTGGCGCGATCGAGTTCTGTCAGGAATTTCTTGCGCAGACGGATGCCAACGGGAGTGATCTCGAGATATTCGTCTTCGCGCATTTGTTCGAGGCCACGCTCGATCGTGAGTTCGTAATGAGGCACAAGCGTCAGGGCCTCATCCTTTCCTGAAGAGCGCATGTTGCTCATGGCTTTGGCCTTGCAGGGATTCACATCCATGTCCTCGCCCTTGGAAGTGTCGCCGATGACCATGCCCTCATAGACTTCCACGGCCGGGCCGATGAAGAGGCGCCCGCGGTCCTGGAGATTCCAGAGCGAGAAGCCATAGGTCCTGCCGGAAGCCATGGAAGTCATCGAGCCGGTTTCGCGCTTCTCGATCTGGCCGGCGAATTCCTTGAAGCCGATGACGCGCGAAGACATGATACCTTCGCCTTTGGTGTCGATCATAAAGATATTCCGGTAGCCGAGAAGGCCTCGAGTCGGCATCTCGAATATCATGCGCACCTGATTGCCATGGGCGACCATGCTAGTCATGATGCCCTTGCGTTTGCCCAGTGTTTCAATGATTATGCCCGAAGTTTCCTGCGGAGTATCTATGATGACTTCCTCGAAAGGTTCCAGCGTCGTCACATGTCCGGCGGCGTCAGTCTCTTCTTTGATGATGACTTTCGGCTGGGAGACTTGAAGCTCATAGCCTTCGCGACGCATATTTTCGAGAAGAATGCCGATATGCAATTCACCACGACCATAGACAGTAAAGTAGTCATTTGAAGAAAAGTCGACTTTCAGACCGACGTTCGTCTCCAGCTCTCTTTCTAATCGTTCGCGGATCTGTCTACCGGTGACGAAGGCGCCTTCCTTGCCGGCGAACGGGGAATTATTGACCAGAAATTGCAAGGAGATCGTTGGCTCATCCACCTTGATAGCGGGCATGGGTGCCGTCGCCTCGTTGTCAACGATAGTTTCGCCGATATATATGTCGGGAATTCCGGCGATCGTGATGATGTCGCCCGATTCTGCCTCCTTCACCTCGGTCTTCTTCTTGCCGTCGAAAGTGAAAAGCCTGGTTATTTTTCCGGTGAATGATTTGCCGTTGATGTCTTTGACCCAGACGTTTTGGCCGTCCTTGATGGTTCCGTCATATATGCGGGCGACAGCGAGGCGGCCGAGGAAGTTATCATATCCCAGGTTGAAGACTTGGGCTTTGAGTGGCGCAGTGTCGCTCTTGTTTGCGGGAGGAACGTGCTCAAGGATGCAGTCGAGAAGGGGCGTAATATCCTTTGAATCGTCAGTCAAAGCTTTTTTGGCGGTGCCTTGGCGGCCGATAGCATATATGGTGGGGAAGTCGATTTGCGAATCATGGGCGCCAAGCTCGATGATTAACTCAAGGACTTCATCGTGGACGCGG
>CAYITC010000068.1:0-2774 GCA_964366245.1 uncultured Candidatus Saccharibacteria bacterium | reverse complement strand
TAAAAGGGAGTTGCTCTACCAGCTGAGCTATGGGCGCGAACGAGGGATGAGAAGGGATGTTCCTAACATTCCTTCTCGAACCGAGTGAAGCGCCTATATCGAGCGAAGCGAAGATATGGGCGCAAGTGAGGATGCAAAGGAAGTAAATGAACTATTTCCTACCGCAATTCAAAACTAACCTTTCCGTGGCCAGCTCTAAATCCACAAGCCCCCGGTGCCCGTCATGGTACAAGGTGACAAGCTCCCTCGCAAGCTCCTTCGACCTCATGGTCTTGGCCTTCCAGAAGAGCATGCCGAGTATCGCTTCCGGTTCGGCCCCGCTGTCCACCGCCTGCCTATACAGCGACCAGGCCTTGAACGCGTCACCCCGACCGACGGCGTCGCCTAGGGCAAACACATTCGGGCCGCCGCTTTTAAGATCCCCCGCCGAGGCCGTCTTCTTCTCGCACTCCACGGTCTTCTCCGCGCTCCCGGCAAAAGCCCTTTTCAGCTCCGCGTTCAACTTCCCCTCAAAGACGACGAAGATGTTCGGCGACTCTTGCATGGCGGGAATGAATTTCAGGATCTCCTCTTTGACCTCGGCTTTTTCCGTCACGCGATCAAGGAATATTATGTATTTATTTGAAAACAAACCCTGCCCACCCAAGTGGCTTTCAATAACGGACGAGTTCCACGAATCCGCCTCGATTTTCTCAAGCGCGGCGTCCGGTTTTTTGGCGCGCAGAGAATCGACCAGAGCTCGGGCTTTTACGCCGGCTTGAGCCACATCACTGCCGTGAATAACATATAACATGTCTAGGATTTTAACTCCCCCCAATTATTCCCGATAGACCCCTTCGCTTCAAGTATCACGCCTTTCGTGTCTTTCGGATCCATAACCGACTTCATGATCCTTTCGATTTCGACCAAGACCGCCGCGGCTTTTTCTCTTCTGACCTCGTAGACAAGCTCGTCATGAACCTGTAACAGCGGGTAAACGTCTTTTTCGAGCCTCTCGCGCTTTATGTATTCCTGAACTTGAATCATCGCCAGCTTGATCACATCCGCTTCAGTGCCTTGGATCGGGGCATTGATAGCCATTCTCTCCGCCTGTGCGCGGATATAAGGAATCTTAGATTTTATCCCCTCGAAATAACGACGACGGCCGAAAAAGGTTTCCGTATAACCTCTTCGCGCGGTTTCGGCTTTGATCTCGTCAAGATACTTGGCCAGCGTGGAAAATTCTTTGAAGTAATCGTTATAAAACTTCTGCGCCTCTTCACGGTTCGTGCCAAGATTTTGCTTCAAGGCCAGAACACCCATGCCATAAATGATGCCGAAGTTGATGATCTTTGCCCGGCGGCGCATTTCAAGATCAACCTTATCCCGCGGTACCTTAAAAACATAGCTCGCTACCGCGCGATGGACATCCTCGCCCCTCTTAAAGATGCCTATAAGCTTCTCGTCTCCTGACAAGAAAGCCGCGATGCGTAATTCTATCTGCGAATAATCGAGTCCGGCCAGGACAAAACCTTCCTCGGCTATGAATGCTTTTCTGATCGCGCGCCCAAGCTCGGTTCGCATCGGGATGTTCTGGAGATTCGGATTCTGCGAAGACATCCTGCCTGTCGATGCGCCCATCTGCACGAATCTGGTATGCAGCCGGTCATTTTTGTCGAGAAGCGGCGGAATAGCATCTATATAAGTGGACAAAAGCTTAACCAGTTCGCGATACTCGAACAAAAGCGGGATGACCTCATGCGAATCACGAAGCTTTTCCAGTTCGGATTCGCGCGTAGACCTGGCGCCGCCGGCTGTTTTCTTCATATTCTTGGCGGATAGACCCATTTTGTCGAAAAGAACCTCACCGAGCTGTTTCGGCGAATTTATATTGAATTCCATGCCGGCCAATTTCCAGATCTTCTTCTCCAGTTTGTCTGCAGTAGCATGATATTCCCTGCCCAGCTTGGCCAGAACGGTACGGTCTATCTTGATGCCGCGCTTTTCCATTGCATGGATGACCGGCATGAGCGGCAGCTCGATCTTTTCGTAAACCTTTCTGACCTGGCGCTTGTCGAGTTCCGTGAATATAATGCCGCGCGCAGTTTCAAAATCTTCCGTGTTCGCGAAGTTCAGGATATCGTCCAGTTTCGGGTCGGCGATATTGGAATTGACCAGCGACAAGGCCAGCGCCGTTTTTTCAAGCTCTATCGGATCGATTCCAGTGCCAAAAAGCTGGCTGGTGGCCGGAGCGGAAGGAGATACCTCGAGCGGAGCTTTCGGAGGACGCGACGGCATCCCCTCTAAAACCTGCTTCAATCTCTGCGGCAATGTCCTGAATTCAAGCTCATTCCAAAGCGCTGTCACTTTATGAACATCGATTCCTTCCTTGAAGGTCTTATCGGGCAATTTGAACTCGATCGGCACATCTTTGCGAACAGTGGCCAACATTTTACTGAATTCCGCTTCTTCCCTATTTTCCTTTAACAGGCCGACAATGCGCGTCTTAATTCCGGCTTTTTCAAACTTGTCCTCATGCCCAGCCTCGAGTTCCTGGTAAAGGTTCTCGATCGTGCCGAAGGCTCGGATCAAGGCAGTCGCGGTCTTGTCGCCAATCCCCTTTACGCCAGGAATATTGTCGGACGGGTCTCCGGAAAGGCCTTTATAGTCGGGGATCAGTTTCGGCCCAAACCCGTACCTGTCGTTTACGGTTTTATCGTCGTACATGATAGTATCGCTGCTGCCTTTCTTCAGCGTATAGACCCGCACATGCTCATCATCTATGAGTTGCATCG
>CAYITC010000067.1:0-2785 GCA_964366245.1 uncultured Candidatus Saccharibacteria bacterium | reverse complement strand
GCTCTTCCGATCTTCCAGGGAGGAAACACCGGATTCTGCCGCTATTTCCGGAGAGCTTTCTCTTTCGGTCAGCTCGTTCTTTAGGTTCTCGAATATCTCCGTGTTTATTTTCTCGGCGATCCTTTGGGCCCGGTCGCTGTTTATGGAGAGGCGCCTGGAGGTATCAGCCACAAAATCTGACGATTTGGCTACGCCGAGTATTACCAGGCCAACCTGGTCCACCAATTCTCCAACCTGATCTATCATCAGGCCCTGGTCTTCCCCGATGTCCCGGATCTTTTCATGTATTTCATTCGAAGAAAGCGCCGCCTGCAATTCCTTCGGCAGTCTGTCGAATCTTTCCTTGATTTGTTCGGGGGTTAGCTGGTCCATGTTATGTAGTTGGTTTTTCTTCTTTCTTTTCCTCCTTCTTTCCTTCACTTTTATCACCCTCGCCTTTTTTCTCGAGGACTTCTAGTTTATCCATAATTTTTTTATCTCTCTCCTCATCCTCGACTTGCTTGCCTTGCTCTATTATTTCATTCCGGTCGTTTATTCTATCGAAAAGCTGGTTTCTTTCGTTCTCCAGTTCTTTTAATTTTTGAGGGCTACTCATGGTCATGGTCATGGGATCTTTATGGAATTGTTCTTCTTTTACAATTTCCTTCAATCTTTGTCGATCCCTCCTGTTTTCTTCCTCGGCCTTTTTCTTCGCCTCTTTCTTGGCTTGCTTCTCTACTTCCTTATTAAGTTTCCCCGCCGTTTGCCTGTTTGCCCTGTTGTCTACCATAAAACCAATTACACCTCCAACCACGCCCTTCCAAAGAAGATTTTCTCTGTATTTTTCTTGATAACTCTCGCGGACCTCTTTTGCTTTCTGGTATTCTTCTTCTGTATCGTACTTGCTCCTGTCAAGAGTCCCGATTTTCTTGTGCAACTCCTCTTGAGCCTTTGATCTGGCCTTTAACCTTTCCTCATAACCCCCCTTCTTCCCGCCGCCAAATCCAGCTTGACTTACTTTTGACAAGGCCGATGAAGCGATCTGGCCACCCAACGGAGTGAAGCTGGCTAGTTTTGCCATAGCCTTGCTTTGTCCAGTCGCATAAGCCGCCCTGCCCAAAGTACGGCTTCCGGCCTGGCTTCCAAATCCCTTCCAAACCGTCCCAGCCCCGAACTTTTTCACGGCACCGTCCAATAGACCGCCTATCGTTTTCGACCCCTTGCCGGCGATGCTCGCCGCCGCGACTAGGGGCATATTGAGCAGGAAAATCACAATCGTCGAGTTGACGGCCAGAAGGAGATAATCCGCGTACCAACTCTTTGAACTTGCCGAAGGCGCTGATTGCGCCAGCGCGTTTTCGATGATGGAACCGGAGCCTTGTCCGGACGAGCCGGAAGCACCCGTCGTGGCCGCGACCGGTGCCCCGCTCTGTCCCTTATTGAACATCGGCGTGGTGGTTAAAACATTCAAGGCCAGATACATGAGCAATAGATATACCGGCATGAACAGGAGCATGCTTTTGTACATGCTGGTCCATCTTCCGGCGTACTCTTTGACTTCGGCGGACAGGAAGGACAGGCAGTAAATAGGCGAAAACGCCAGGAGGAATATGAGAAGAACGAATCGTCCGATGAACGCCAAAGCCGCCGCGAAGAAACTCATGGCCGCCACGAATTCGATGAGGATCCCGACTACGCCCATCATAATTATCTTGAAAGGGTCGTTTACGGCATTTTTGTTAGCATTGGCCGTGTCCAGATTTGAATTTATTCTGCCCGCGTCATTAAATAAAGTCGTGATATCCAAGGAATTCATGAATATGTTTGAAAGTCCTCTCCCGCGCACGAGGTGGTCTTCCGTGATAGGCCCTCCTGCGGCGGCTGAATTACTCGTTGCCGTATTATTCGGGGCGATTGCGTTATAGAGTTGTTTGGAAACAATATTGGAGGCGTCTATCCCGAGTCCGGCGAAGAAGAAGCTGAAATTGATCAAGACTCCGGCAATAACGATGTTTTTCAATGTGTCCGCGTACTTTGGACCCTTCAGGCCGAGAATAAGCTGGATCGCACTGTAAAGGAGATAGAATATGAAAAATATGCCGCTCATGTCCCTGATTGCTTTCCATGTCGTATAAACTGCCGGCGCTTTATCTACGAACTCTTTGATATTGAGGGTAAGGTTAATCGAGAAGTTCAGGGTCGCGCCGGCGATCACCAGAATCCAGCTCATGATCTTAAGACCTGCGTAGAATATGTAGACCAGGAGCGTATTGAACGCATCTAGGAAGGATAAGCCCATCCAACTCGCAATATCCAAAAAGCCGGCCTGTACCTGATGAGTAGTCGCCGCGAAAACAATTAGAGCGAGTAGAAACGCAGTGCCTATTCTCTTGAGGCATTTATTGATTTTCATTTTGTTGAACTGGCGACTGCATTGAATCGCACCACGCCTGGAACGAGGAGGCGTCCGCGTTGAAAGTGTCAGTTTGCGCTTGCACATTCGCGAAATCCTGTTCGGCGTTGCCGGTTACCCGCGTGATTTCCGAGCTTGCTCCCGTATATGCGCCAAAATTGGCGTAGTAGCCCGATGTCTGATCTTGTATCGTCCTGAACAAATCGTCAGGATTCCCTGTTCCGGGCACTGTTACGGACTGACTGCCGGTTCTGGCGTTGAGTTGGCTGATCTGGTTTGTGATCGCGCTACGGACCATCGTTATAGTTGAAATCAAGGGATGGACTTTCGAAGAAAGGGCCGTGTTTATGAGGGAAATTTGCGTGATAAGATCGGAAGAGCGTCGTGTAGGGT
>CAYITC010000066.1:0-2837 GCA_964366245.1 uncultured Candidatus Saccharibacteria bacterium | reverse complement strand
ATCCGACCCGCGTGTGTCGCTGGTGCCTATCATGGTCGCCGACGAGTGGGTCAAGAAGCTATCTGGTTTTTCTTTGCCAAATGCCAAGATCACCCTTTTCCAGAACGGCATCAAGCAAACTGATAGCCACGGAAGGCCCGCGGTGAAAAAAGGTAAGGTCTTATTCACTCACTTCGGGCTCTCGGGACCGGCCGTGCTCAATATGAGCTCCGAAGTCGGCGAGCTCCTCAAGTACGGCGAGGTCGTCATGTCGCTCGACCTTTTGCCACAGCATGACTATGCGACCCTGAATGAAGCGCTCCAAAAACTCTTCAAAAAAGAGAGCAATAAGATGTTCAAGAATGCCATTGACACTCTCATCCCCGCCCCGCTCCTTCCGGCGGTCATCGAGAAGACGAATATCGATCCCGGCACATTCTGCCATAGCGTCACCCGCGAAGAGCGTCTCAACTTGGTGAAGGTCTTGAAAGATGTGCACATCAGGCCGACCGGCCTGCTCGGCGCGGACAAGGCCATCATCACAAGCGGCGGTGTGGCGCTAACCGAGATCGATTGGAAAACTATGCGCTCGCGCCTCATAGACAACCTGCATATCGTCGGCGACTTGTTGGACATCGATCGCCCGTCCGGCGGCTACAGCCTTCAGCTCTGTTGGACGACCGGTTGGGTGGCGGGGAATAGCGTGAATCTGTGATAGTCTCATATAATCATGCACAAACGCCCCATAACGCACCCAGATATCGAATCCGAAAGCGATGTGCCCATGTATTCAATGCGCATCAACAAATACCTAGCACTAAAGGGCTTGGCGACGCGCCGTTCGGCCGATGATCTCATCCGCAAGAAGGCCGTCACGGTGAATGGCCGCATCGCCGTCCTGGGCGAGCGCGTGAATGCGACCGATGTCGTAGAGGTTCGCGGCGGCGACAAACCGGCGAACTTCGTCTATTATGCCTTCAACAAACCCGCCGGAATGCCCGTCGCCGCCGACAAAAAATCCGGCAAGGACATCGTCCAGTCCATTTCGCTGAAAGGCGTCTTCCCCGTCGGCATGTTGGAAAAGAGCGCGTCCGGCCTGGTCATCCTCACCAACGACCGCCGCATCATCGACCGCCTCGAGAATCCGAAATACGCCCACCCGAAGAAATACCTCGTCACCGCGCGCCAGCCTTTGCGCGCGAACTTCAAAGACAAGATGGAAGCTGGCATAACCATTGCCGGCGGTTCGACCGTATTCCCGCGCGTCGAGATCATCGATCCGGTCACATTCACCGTGAGCATGGCCGGCAACGCCTACTCGATCGGCCAGATCATGGCCCTGTTCCAGAATGAGGTCGCAAGCGTCTTGCGCACAGAGATCCTAAACCTCCGCCTCGGCAAGCTCGCTCCGAACAGCCACAAGCCCATCAGCGGCGAAGAACTGGCGATATCTTTGAAGACGCTGGGGCTGTAGGGTTTATATAATTAAACAAAAAGGTCACGCACGGATGACCGCCCATTTCTGCACCCTGGTGAGCCTCTTCAGTGCCGCTTCCCTTGCGCGCGCCCTTGCTAGCGTCCCGAATCGTTCGCTATGGACAAGAAGGACTGGCCGACGCGCTTTTGTATATTTTGCACCGGCTTTCGCATGATTATGCATATGAAGGCGCTTTTTTAGATCGTTAGTACAACCGCAATATAGAGTATCATCGGCACAGCGGAGGATGTAGGCGTAATACATGAGGATAATATACCGCTCAGTTGATATGTTTATTTCAAGAAGATATTGAGGTAGCCAGAATAAACATAGCTCTTGTCGTAAAGGACCTTCTTATCTCTAAGCTTCAGTATTCCTAGATTGACGAAGCGACCAATGGTCTTCTGAGCGCCAACACGTGTGAACCCGGTCCATTCCATAATGGTCTTTGTCGTCACTATCGGCTTGCCGAATAACCGCGAGAGCACTAGGATGCCGCTTTCTGATTCGCGTTTGCCAAGCGCTTGTATTCTCATCATGTCTTTGTCGCGCAGTTCACGGATTTGTTTTGATATAGCGATGGATTCATTGGCAGTATCAATGACTCCATCAAGGAAAAAATCGACCCAGGCCAAGGTCTCGCCATGATGGTAGCCATTGAGACGACTATAATAGACTTTCTGGTATTTCTTGAAGTATGACGAGAGAAATAACACCGGCCTCTCAAGCAGGTTCCTGTGACACAGAAGCATAGTTATAAGTAGGCGCCCCACCCTGCCATTACCATCCAGGAATGGGTGCACTGTCTCGAATTGAGCATGCACCAGGGCGATATGAAGTAACGGCAAAACCTCTTTCTCCTCATGAAGGAAGCGCTCAAAATCATCTAGGGCTCTATTCATCTCACCAATGGGCGGTGGAACGAAGGATGCCTTAGCCGGAGATACACCACCAATCCAGTTCTGCGTGGCGCGAAATTGGCCTGGGTCAGCAAAATGGGTCGATCGCGCTCCAGTCATCAATTTTTCATGGGTCTCACGTATCAATCTCAATGAAAGAGGGAGATCTTTTAACCTCTTTATCCCATAATTCAACGCCTTGATATAAAACAAAATGTCATCAGCATCTGTCTGTTTCACAGCAACTCCCGCGTCTTGTTCAATGGCATCAATCATAGAGGCCTGCGTACCTTCTATCTGTGAGGAGGAAGTGGCATCCTTTGTAACGAACATATTCAGGAAGAATTCAAGATCGGGGAGCGTGTGAGTGATACCATCAAGTTTGCCGACCAGCCTGTCAGCTTCAGCCATTTTAACCAGCATCTTAGGTGGCATAGTGAAAACACCCTTTGGAGGAAATGGATTTGGTATGAAAGAATCAA
>CAYITC010000065.1:0-2869 GCA_964366245.1 uncultured Candidatus Saccharibacteria bacterium | reverse complement strand
TGGCGACGGCTGTACTCACATATATTAGACATATTATTTGGAGCTCGCACCCGTCGCCATCAGTTGGCGCAAATCAGCGCAAAAACATGATTTTCAAAGAGAATGAACCCTTGGCGCAATATACGACCTTCAGGATCGGCGGCCCGGCCCGCCTTTTTTGTATAGTCGTCTCCGAAACCAGTCTTATCGAGGCCGTGGCCTTGGCCAAGCGCGAAAAGCTCCGCATACTCATTCTTGGCGGCGGCTCGAATATTCTGATCTCCGATGCGGGCTTTCCCGGCGTGGTCATCAAGAATGAGATCTTGGGCAAAGGCATCATCCCCTTGGGCGATGGTGACTTCAGGCTGTCCGTGGGCGGCGGAGAGATGTGGGACGAGGTCGTACAGACGGCCGTGGAGAACGGCCTCTATGGCATCGAGAATCTTTCCGCCATCCCCGGCTCGGCCGGGGCGGCTCCCGTGCAGAACATCGGCGCCTACGGCCTGGAAGTGGCCGACACGATGTATTTTCTCCGGGCATTCGATACCAAGACCATGACTTTCGTCGAATTCTCCAACAAGCAGTGCAAGTTCGGCTATCGCGACAGCGTCTTCAAGCGCAAGAAGGGCAGATACATCATCACGCAGGTGGACTTGAAGCTCACCAAGAAAGGCAAGGTGAATATCGGCTACAAGGACCTGAAGGACTATTTTCAAAATAAACCGGAGCCTAGCCTGAAAGAAGTCCGCGACGCGGTCATAAATATCCGCTGGAAAAAACTGCCGGACTGGAAGCTCTGGGGAACGGCCGGCTCATTCTTCAAGAATCCGATCATATCCAAGGCCCGCTACGAAAGGCTCGCGGCCAAATATCCCGGACTGCCCAGATACCCTGAACCGCATGGCCGCGTGAAGGTGCCGCTCGGCTGGATATTGGACCACGTCTGCCACGTGAAAGGCCATCTTTACGACAACGTCGGATCATATGAGAATCAGGCTCTGGTCATCGTGACGAAACCCGGGGCGACCGCCTCGCAGGTGGTGGCTCGCGCCACCAAGCTGATGAAAATGGTGGAGAGGGACACCGGCATCAAGATAGAGGCTGAAGTGGAGTGGGTGAACTAGCAAGTTCACCTACTGGGTGAACTAGCAAGTTCACCTACTGGGTCAAATGTGATAAAGTGCCCCTACTATGGGTTTTTTCGATAAGTTCAAGGGCGGCCAGACGACGCGTAACGTAAGTAAGTTCGAGCCGATCGTGCCGAAAATAAACGCTCTGGAGCCTGCCACGCGGGCGCTTTCGGATGCGGACATCAAGGCCAAGACCGCTGAATTCAGGGGCCGGCTCCAAAAAGGCGAGACTCTGGACGCGATCCTGCCGGAAGCTTTCGCGGCGGTCCGTGAAGCTGCCAAGCGAACTCTCGGACAGCGGCATTTCGATGTCCAGCTCATGGGCGGCATGGTCATAAACTCCGGCGGCATCGCCGAGATGAAGACCGGCGAAGGCAAGACTTTGGTGGCCACCCTGCCGCTGTACTTGAATGCCTTGTCGGGAAAAGGCGCGCACCTCGTGACGGTTAACGACTATCTCTCCCGTCGCGACGGCACTTGGATGGGTCAGATCTTCGACGCGCTCGGCATGACTGTCAGCATCCTGAATCATGAAGCCAGCTATCTATATGATCCGAAACACGAGGTTTCCACGGACCCGCTCGACAAGGAACGCGACCTTCTGGGCTCATTCAAAGTCATTCATGAATTCCTGCGGCCGGTTTCGCGGCGCGAAGCCTACCTGGCCGACATCACCTATGGCACCAACGTCGAGTTCGGCTTCGACTATCTGCGCGACAATCTGGAATACGGCGCCGACCAATTGCGCCAGCGCGAATTCAATTACGCCATCGTCGACGAGATAGACTCTATCTTGATCGACGAGGCCAGGACGCCGCTGATCATTTCCGCGCCGACTCGCGACGCCGAGACTGCGTACAAACAATTCGCCGCGCTAGTCGCGTCGTTTGTTCCAGCCTCGGCGCCCGACGCGAAAGATGGCGACTATACCGTCGAAGAGAAGCACCGCGCTATCCAGCTTACGTCCGCCGGCATTGCCAAGGCCGAAAAGGCTCTTGGCATCGATAACATCTATACCGACGCGGGAATAAAGTCCGTGCACCATCTTGAGACCGCCGTCCGGGCCAAAGCTCTTTTCCGCAAGGACAAGGAATACGTCGTCAAGGACAACCAGGTCATCATCGTGGATGAATTCACCGGCCGGCTCATGCCCGGTCGCCGCGGGTCGGAGGGCTTGCATCAGGCAATCGAGGCGAAAGAAGGAGTCGCCCTCCAGCAAGAATCACGGACGTACGCGTCCATCACATATCAGAACTTCTTCCGCATGTATCCGAAATTGTCGGGCATGACCGGCACGGCGGCGACTTCGGCCGAGGAATTCTTCAAAGTGTACGGCCTTGAGGTCTATATGGTGCCGACGAACAAGCCGACGATCCGCCTGGACAAGAACGATCAGATATTCAGGACAGAGGCCGGCAAATTCAAGGCTATCTCCAGGCGCGTGAAGGAATTGCACGCCAAAGGCCAACCGGTCTTGATCGGCACGGTTTCCATAGAGAAGAACGAGCTTTTATCGCGGTTTTTGAAATCGGAGGGGATCCCGCACACCATTCTGAATGCCAAGCCGGAATATGCCGAACGCGAAGGCGAGACTATCGCCCAGGCCGGCAAGAAGGGCGCGGTGACAATATCCACCAACATGGCCGGCCGCGGCGTGGACGTGAAGCTCGGTGGCAATCCGAATACGGTCGAGTCGTATGAAGAAGTGCGGGGGCTGGGCGGTTTGTTCGTGCTTGGCACGGAGCGGCATGAAGCTCGCC
>CAYITC010000064.1:2429-2968 GCA_964366245.1 uncultured Candidatus Saccharibacteria bacterium | reverse complement strand
CTCGGTGAATTTTCGCCCACCCGCAAATTCTTGCGCCACGGAGGCAAGATGCAGAAGGAGATCGAGATGAAGGCCAAAGAGGCCGAGGTCGCTTCCGCCCAGGCCGCCAAGGCCGCCGCCGAAGCCGCCGGAACGAAGAAGCCCGCGTAATACCATGATCACCGCCTCACTTCAAAATTACAGGATCGCTCCGCGCAAGGTGAGGCTGGTCGCGGATATGGTCCGCGGCAAAAAGATCTCCGTGGCCAAGAATATCCTGGATAATGTGAGCAAGAAGGCCCGGCATCCGATCTCCGCCTTGATTGATTCCGCCGTCGCCAACGCTTCGCACAATCACAAGATAGAGAAGGACAACCTCATCGTAAAAGAGATCCGCGTCGACCAGGGCTACGTCCTCAAGCGCTCGATGCCGATGTCGCGCGGTTCGGCATTTCCGATCAAAAAACGCACCAGCCATATCAGTATCGTCCTAGCGCCCAAGAAATAACATGTCGCATACCGTCCATCCATATTCGCATAGGCTGGGGATCATCCGCGAC
>CAYITC010000064.1:0-2419 GCA_964366245.1 uncultured Candidatus Saccharibacteria bacterium | reverse complement strand
CACTATTTCCCTACACGACGCTCTTCCGATCTCGACTGGAAGAGCCGCTGGTTTTCAACCGACAAAAATTATCGCACCGCGCTCAAGGCAGATATCCTCATCCGTGAATTCCTGACTGTGCAATTGCGCTCCTTTTTTCTCGGCGGCATAGAGATCGAGCGCACTAGGAAGGCCGTCCGCGTCATCATAAGATCTTCGCGCCCCGGCATGATCATAGGCAAGGCTGGAGACGGCATCGTCAAACTCCGCGAAAAAGTCCTGAAGCTTTTACGTACGAATAAGATAGATCTAGGCGGCCAAGAGCTAAAGCTCGATATCGAAGAGATCCGCAGTCCGGAGTCGAATGCCGCTATTGCCGCGATGATGATCGCCGAAGCTCTAGAAAAACGCTTACCATTCCGCCGCGTTATGAAGCAGATCATAGAGAAGATCATGGCCGTGAAGGAAGTGAAAGGCGTCCGCATATATCTGGGCGGCCGTCTGGGCGGCGCGGAGATCGCCCGCTCGGAAGAGATGAAGCGCGGCCGCGTCCCTCTGCAGACCCTGCGCGCCGATATAGATTTCGCCCGCGAGAAGGCCCACATGACCTATGGCGACCTCGGCATCAAGGTCTGGATATACAAGGGCGACATCTTCGCCAAGGATCAAAAGGAGCGTGCCGGAAAATAAATACGCCGCGAATAATTAACTATCATGCTATTCCCGAAAAAAGTAAAACATCGCAAGTGGTTCACGATGCGCCGGCATCCGGATAAGGAGGCTTCGCACGCGGAGACGCGCGGGGTGAAGATCGTATTCGGTTCATACGGCCTCAAGGCGGTTGGCTACGCCCGCGTCACCTCGAACCAGATCGAGGCCGCGAGGAAAGCCGCCACGCATTACGCCGGCAAGACAGGTAAGATCTGGATACGCATTTTCCCGGACCATCCCTTTACCCAAAAGCCAGCCGAAGTGAAGATGGGCAAGGGCAAGGGCGACATCCAGGGATTCATCGCCGAGGTCAAGCCGGGTCGCATCGTGTTCGAGATCGACGGCGTCGAGCCGAAGGTCGCCGAGGAGGCCCTGCGCAAGGCCGGTACCAAGTTGCCGGTCAAGACGAGGATAGTCAGCCGGGTATAAATATATGAAGACCAAAGACATCACAACCAAGACATCGGCCGACCTCACCAAGATGCTTTCCGAGAAACGCGAAGCCCTGCGCGTATTCCGTTTCGGCGGGGCCGGAGCCAAGGCCAAAAATGTCCGCGAAGGTCGGGCGATCAGGAAGGACATCGCGCGCATCATGACTTCACTTAATGTCAAAAAAGCATAATATAGATTTTTATGGCCAAAACATCGATAAAAACCAATGAGACGAAGGATGCCGTCGAGCGCCACCGCCAGACTTTTACCGGTAAGGTGACTTCGACGAAGATGAAGGACACCTCGGTGGTCGTTATCGAACGCTATGTCAAGCACCAGAAATACGGCAAATTCATGAAGCGAGAGACCAAGATCATGGCCCATGATCCCGGCAATACGAAGAAGGAGGGGGAGCGAGCTACCGTCGAAGCCTGCGCGCCGGTCTCGAAGCGCAAGTCGTTCAAGGTCATCGCATAAACAGCCGCATTTGATACCATGATACAACCACGCTCAATCGTAAAAATAGCAGATAATTCCGGGGCTAAGATCGGGCGCATCTTCAAAGTGCTCGGAGCTTCTAAGAAGCGCTATGCCGAGCTCGGTGAGGTCGTGGTTCTTTCAGTCCAGAAGGCCGAACCGCGCAAAACGGTGAAGAAAAAGGACGTTCTTCACGCCGTGGTCGTCCGCCAGGTCAAGCCGACCCGTAGGAAGGACGGCTCGTATATCCGCTTTGACGAGAATGCGGTGGTCATCATCGAAAAAGGCAAAAAGGAGCCGATCGCCGGGCGCATATTCGGGCCGATTCCGCGCGAGATCGCCGAGGCCGGTTTCAAGACGATCGCTTCCAAAGCCGCCGAAATAGTCTGATCAACGCCGGATTTCAATACCATGCATATCAAAAAAGGAGACACAGTCGTAATATTATCGGGAGATGACAAGGGCAAGACGGCCAAGGTCCTTCGGGCTATGCCTAAGGAAGGAAAGATCCTGGTCGAGGGCGTGAATGTCATGAAGAAGCACCAACGCGCCCGCAAGGAGGGCCAGAAAGGCTCTGTCGTGGATCGCGCCATGCCGATTCATGCCTCGAAGGTCAGGCTCGTCGGCGAGACAAAGAAAACTGTCAAAAAATAAAATACCAAAATGGCTTACAAAACATCGTACGAACTGAATAAGGATTCCTGGAAAACGCTCAAAGCTCCGCTCGGCCTCAAGAATCCGATGCAGGCCCCCCAGCTCTCGAAGATCGTCGTCTCTAGCGGCTTCGTCTCGGTCAAGGACAAGAAGAAGATCGAGCTCA
>CAYITC010000063.1:0-3094 GCA_964366245.1 uncultured Candidatus Saccharibacteria bacterium | reverse complement strand
TATACCTGTCTGGAATCGGCCGAAATAACCTCGCCGTTAAATTTCAGCGCGAGGTCTACGGCGAGGTCGCTCTTGCCGGAAGAGGTCGGGCCGATGATGACGAGGATTTTGGGTTTCATTGTGCCGGAGGTGGGACTCGAACCCACAAGTCTTTCGACGAACGATTTTGAGTCGTTTGCGGTTGCCATTTCGCCACTCCGGCAGTGGTGGGCACAGTCTACAATATTTCTATGTTAAAATACATCCATGCAAACGGGCTTCACTAACAACGCCGTCTTCTGGGTCGAAGTCCAGAAGATCGCCCCTAATCCGTATCAGCCGCGGCGCGAATTCGACGAGGACAAGCTCAAGGATCTCTCGGAATCGATAAAGATGTACGGCGTCCTTCAGCCGCTGGTTGTTACCCGCAAGGAAGTCTACCGCGAGGACGGCGGCATGAATGTCGAATACGAGCTTATTTCCGGCGAACGGCGCTTGCGTGCCTCGAAGCTGGCCGGCTTGTCGCAAGTGCCAGTGCTCATCAAAAGCGGCGAAGAGAACGCCCAGCTCAAGCTCGAGATGGCCATCATCGAGAATCTCCAGCGCGAGGATTTGAATCCCGTGGACCGCGCCCGCTCGTTCGAGCGTTTGGCCAAAGAATTCAAGCTGAAACAGTCCCAGATCGCCGACAAGATCGGCAAGAGCAGGGAATATGTTTCCAATTCGATGCGCATTCTGTCCTTGCCGGACGAGATGATCGCGGCTTTGGAGCGGGGGAATATATCGGAAGGACACACCAGGCCGCTTCTCATGCTCATCGATCGGCCTCTCGAGCAGGCAGTCCTGTTCAAGGAAATTTTGATGAAGAAGCTCACCGTGCGCGAAGCGGAGGGACTTTCCCGCCGCGTCGCCACCGAACGCATCCGCAACAAGGCTAAATATCTTGATCCGGCCATCATAGAGATGGAGAAGACATTTACGGAATCGCTCGGCACGCGCGTGCGCATAGAAAAGAAGAACGAAGGGGGAACTGTGACCATAGACTTCTTCAGTCCGGATGATCTAAGGGGATTGCTGGAGCGGTTGAATAAAGCTGAAGCAAAGGTTCCAAAGATCGAGCCGCAGATGCCGGGCCAAAAACCTATGGACGATAGGGCACCGGCTGATGTAACGAAGGAGGATAATACCGATCTGTATTCTTTGAAGGATTTTTCTTTATAAAAAACGCACCGCCGAGCCGGTCGGGGGTGCGAAAAGAGGATCTGGAAGTAATGGCCTTTAATTTGTGACCAATACAGCCTCAATCGACGCGAGTGTCTTCATACCGGTTTTTTCAAAGAAATATGAGGGTTTCAAGACACCCAGATCTTTGAGTGAGTAGCCGGTTGATCCAATGACGCCGGTGGATTCATCAACGAAGGCAGCCGACAGGAAGATGATAAGCATGTCCTTGTTTGATTCGCGGACGAATCTGGCGAATTGGACGCCGTCGGATTGCGGCATCTCGATGTCGGTCACTATCGCGTGAATCGGTCCGTCGTAGTTTTTGACGACCGCAACTGCTTCGAGGCCGTTTTGCGCGGTCAGGCACTTGTGGCCAAACTTTTGCTCGACCGCAATTTTCAGAATCCTTATCATGTCCTGATCATCATCAACGACTAAAATCGTCTTTTGGGACGACGGAAGGTCAGAACCGGCGGGTTGTAAAGAACTCATAGCACATGATGTTGTCATGAGTCAAGGAAAAAGTCAAGCTGTCCTATTTTTTCCTCCGGAATCCGCGCTTGAGCTTCGGTTGAGCGAGGATCTCTATAGCGCGCGGGAGGGATATTGTGTAAACATCATCTGTCGCCTTAATAGACCTGAATTCACCGTCACGGACTATGTACGGACCGAAACGGCCGATCGATACGCTGACGTCTTTACCGGTTGCCGGATCAGTTCCAAGCACGCGCGGCAGGCTCAAGTATTTCATGGCATCAGTGACGGTAACTTTTGACGGATCCATAGTTTTCGGGATCGAGGCCATGCGAGGTTTTGGGATGGTCACGGCGGCGGTTTCGGCGATCGGTTCCGATTCGCCGGCCGCTGGTTTCTTTTTCTTGCCTTTGACTTTCTTTTCCGGTTTCAGACCAAGTTGGACGTAAGGACCGAAACGGCCATTCAAAACGAATATAGGAAGCCCGGTCGCAGGGTCCGTGCCGATCGGCTCATCCTTTTTGAATTCATGGCCGTCCAACGTGAGCGCGCCGTCGCAGTCGGGATATTTCGAACAAGAGAGGAATTTACCGTTACGACCGAGCTTGATCTCCATGGACGAGGCGCACTTCGGGCATTTGAACTTGTCATTGGCCTTACCCAGGTTGGTGGCTTTGGCCAGTTTTTCCTTGGATTTGACGTCTTTGTGGAAAGGCCCGTAGAAGTCGGAGAGAGTCTTCAAATAAGTGCGTTCGCCGTTGGCTATATCGTCCAGCTGGTTTTCCATGTCGGCAGTAAAAGAGTCGCTGATATATGAAGGGAAGTATTCTTCCAAAAATGAAGAGACGACGTCGCCCGTGTCAGTGGGTTTGAGGGAACGGTTATCGCGCTCGACATAGCCGCGATCCTCGATAGTCTTACAGATCGAGGCGTACGTAGATGGCCGGCCGATGCCACGCTTCTCGAGCTCTTTTATGAGGCCGGCTTCCGTGTATCTTCCTGGCGGCTGGGTCTGTTTCTCGTCGGCGTTTATGGATCGCAGATCGATCGATTCGCCTTTCTTGCATTTCGGAAGAATCACTTCTTCGCCGTTCGCTTCAGGATCAGCCTTGAGCCAGCCGTCGAACAGGATGCGCGAACCGGTGGCCTCAAAAACAGGCAGGGAACCGCTTGCGACATTCACCGAGATCTTCGTGCGCGCCATGACGGCATCGCTCATCTGCGATGCTATGGCGCGTTGCCATATCAGGCGATAGAGCTTCTTCTGGTCGTCGGTCGCGCCGGCATTGACCTTGGCAAAGACGCTGGGACGAATGGCCTCGTGCGCTTCCTGCGCGTTCTTGCTCTTGGTCGTGAATTTTCTCGGCGAAAAATATCGATTGCCATAGTTCTTCTCTATGATAGCGCCGATCTGATC
>CAYITC010000062.1:0-3146 GCA_964366245.1 uncultured Candidatus Saccharibacteria bacterium | reverse complement strand
GATTTCGCGGCACCGAAGGCTCGCGACGCCAAAGCTGTCCTGGCCTCTCTTTCTAAGATAAAGGGTTTCGAGAAGCTGGTCACAAAGAAGGTTAACGTGGCCATGATTGCCATGGATAAAAAGGTCGCCTCGGTCGAGAAGAGCTTCGCGAATTTCGGCAACGTCAGCGTGGAAGAATTCCGCAATATCAACCCTGTTTCGATCTTGAATCATACTTATCTCATTGTCGCTAACCCGGCCGAGTCCTTAAAGGCGCTTGCGATAAAAGGCGACGAAAATTCCCCGAAATAAAAAACTATATGGCGTTATTCTGGTCAAAAAAATCAAAGGCGGAAAAGAATTACGGCGAAGAGGTCCGTAAGGCGAAAACCGTGACTGATAAGACGGTAAAAGCGAAAATCGCCAAAGAGACAAAGCCGGCTATTATTCCTAAGATTCAGACCACCGCGACGCCCTCCGGCCGATTCAACGACACCGCCGGCGCTATCATCCGTCCGCACATCACCGAGAAGTCAGGCCTATTGAGCCAGTCGGGGATCTACACGTTCCAGGTTTCCAGGAATGCCAATAAAGATGCCGTCAGCCAGGCCGTGAAGACGCTTTACAAAGTGACGCCGGTAAAGATCGCCATGATAAATCTTCCCGCCAGAAGCGTTTTCGTCAAAGGCCGCTGGGGCAGCGTTTCCGGTGTTCGCAAGGCTCTTGTCACGGTAAAAAAAGGAGAGAAGATAGATTTTGTATAATTTATTCGCCGATCATATTGCTTACCGTTATCATATTATGAAAACATACCGACCAACAACCAAATCACGCCGCCACATGAGCACGCTTCCATTCAAGGAATATCTGACCGTAAGCGAGCCGTATAAGCCTCTGACTAGCGGTTTCAAACGCGATGTCGGCAGGAATGCCTTCGGTCGTATCACGGTTCGCCACAAAGGTGGAGGCCACAAGAAGCTTTTCCGCGACGTCGACTTCTTGTACGACAAGAAGGACATCAATGCTACGGTCAAAACAGTCGAGTATGATCCGTTCCGCACGGGTTATATCGGCCTAGTCTCGTACAAGGATGGCGCGAAGCGCTATGTTTTACTTCCGAAGACCATGAAAGTCGGCAATTCATTCATCGTTTCCGAAAATGCTCCGATCCAGACCGGCAACCGTTTGCCTTTGAAGAAGATCCCCGTCGGCACTTTTGTTTACAATATCGAGATCAAGCCGGGTTCAGGCGCAAAGCTCGTGCGTTCCGCCGGCTCGTTCGCGCAAGTGGTCGCTAATGACGCCAACTACACTCATATCAAGATGCCTTCGACGGAAATCCGCAAGATCCACGAAGACGCCTGGGCTTCGATTGGCGCGGTCTCGAATGAAGAGAATCGCCTGGTCGTCATCGGCAAAGCCGGCCGCTCGCGCTGGATGGGCATCCGTCCGACTGTCCGCGGTACCGCCCAAAATCCCGTTGATCACCCATACGGCGGTGGCGAACAACGCCAGGGCCGCGGTCTGCGCCGCCTCAAGACCCGCTGGGGCAAGCCGGCCGGTAAAGGCCAAAAGACCCGCACTCCGAAGAAATATTCGAACGTATTCAGGATCTCCCGTCGCGAGCCCGGCCGTCTGATGAGGAAGGGCACATAGAAATGAAAGACCAGCGGCATTTTCCAATGTTCGGGTTTATCTCCGGCGGTCTCAAGGGTTTCATTGAGTCCATCCTTTTCCATATCATCGGCGTGGAGCGCGACGCCAAGATAAACGCCAAGGAGGAGGAATAGATTCGTTCGCATGTTATGATTGGCCATACATGAAGAAATCTAAATGGCATCACTTGAAGAATAAATGGCTCATCACGGCGGTTATATTGATTCTTGCGGCAGCTTTCATTGTTCAGACGCGGAGCGGTGACAATAAACCGGCTTTTGAAGTCGCCATAGTCTCTGTCGCGAATATAACCGAAAAAGTCAGCGTGACCGGAACGATCTCCCCCACTTCAAAATCGAACCTGTCATTCAAAAAGGGCGGAGTGATTTCCAGTATATATGTAAAAGTCGGCGATGCGGTAGAACGGGGCCAACTCATCGCGTCATTGGACACGACCGGCGACCGGGCGGCCCTGAATGCCGCGCGAGCGACCCTCGCTGACACCGCGCGCGATCTTACCCCGGAGGAATTGGCCGTCCAAAAAACCGCTCTTGAAAATGCCGAGAAGGACGCGGTGGACGTCATCCGTGACGGTTTTGCCAAGGTCCAATCGGCGCTTTTTAGTTATACGGACACCTTTTTTACCAATGCTCAAACCGTGAACCCCCTTATCTCCATCCATACTGACGGAGTCATGAATCAACTTGCCATAAATCAAAAACGTCTGGAAGTCACTCGCATATTGAATTTGTGGGCACAGGACGTTTCCATGTCGCAATCATTTAAGCCGGTCGAATTGATCCAGCGAACGCGCGGTTATCTGTCGACCGTGAAAGACTTTATGACGGGCTTGTCGGTGATCGTTAATAATTTAGACACCTCAAGCTCCGGCTTGTCTCAAGCGGTTATAAATTCACACATCGCGACAATGAATGCCGGTCTTACGAATCTGAACACCGCGATATCGTCCGTGACGCGAGCGGAAACGGCGTTAGCGTCGGCGCGATCGAATTATGATCTCAAGCTGGCCGGCAATTCCGCGCAATCCATTGCCGCGCAAACGGCGAAAGTCGCCGAAGCGCAGGCGGGATTGGATGCCGGAATGATATTCTCGCCGATAGACGGCATAGTGACCATGGTTGATCCGAATGTCGGTGAATATATCTCGCCCGGCCAGACGGGATTCGCCGTACAAAACAATAGTTTTAAGATCGAGGCGCGCGTTCCCGAGGCGGACATAGCGAAGATCGCGATCGGCAATATGGCGTCGACCACTATCGATGCCTACGGTTCTCACGTGGACTTTGCCTCACGGGTGATCTCGGTCGATCCAGCGGAAACAATGTTGGAAGGCGTGCCGACGTATAAGGTCACTTTGGTATTTCTTCAGCCTGATCCACGGATAAGGTCGGGAATGACCGCGAATCTTGAGATTTTGACTCGTGAGAAGACCGGCGTCCTCGCGGTGCCTTACCGGGCGATTTTGAACGAAAATAGGAAAAAAACGATCC
>CAYITC010000061.1:0-3224 GCA_964366245.1 uncultured Candidatus Saccharibacteria bacterium | reverse complement strand
GCTGACGCCCACAAGGACGAGATCACAGGCGACACCGTCGGCGATCCCTACAAGGACACCGCCGGCCCGGCCATCAATCCAATGATCAAGATCTTGAATATCGTGGCTCTGCTCATAGTCACTTTCGTCACCGCTTGGCACTTGTTCTGAAATTTCCCCGGAATCACAGTCGTGATATAATGAAACGGTTACCCTTAACCCACTCACCCTCACTATTTATGAAAAAAATATACACATACGGCACCGCTATAGCTATCACCGGCTTTCTGGCAAGCGCGCTTCCATTCGTTGGAAACGCCCAAGGACCCGCGCCGACTCCGGTACAGATTCGCCTGCAACAGAATGCGGATAACAATCGATACATCCGGAATTAGCAGATGAGGAAGCCGCTCGCGCGCGCTTTCAAGCTGGACAGTTCGTCTCCTCCGGCTTGGATCGCCAAGCTCCCCCCGGCCATGTCCAGGACCGCCTCTTCGACGGCGGGTTTTAAGGAACGGGAAAAATGGAAGGAGGCTCGTATCGATCAGTTCGCCCAATTCCAGAAAAATCTCATCGCGCGAGGGGAGCATTCGTTGAATCAGCTTAAGGAATTGCGGGAAAAGATCTCCGCAAGGATAGACGCGGCCGAACAAAAGGGCCGGGACATGACCAAGGCTAAGAGCCTATTGGTAATCGCGGACGCGAAGATAGTTGCGGCAGAACAGGCCATGGCCGCAATAAGCGCTTATATTCCTCCGGCAGTCACCGCCAGTAATACCGGAGTAGACGCTGGGGCCACGGTCACGCTAGAAAAGCCGCGAGTTTTGGGCAAAAGCGCCATCGATGCCTTGAATGAAGCCCGGGAAGCCTTGAAAGAGGTCGTCAGGGCGATCGCCCACGCCATGGGCCTTAAGACCGGTCAGAATAAAGACGTCCAAATCGAAACCGCGACCACAGCCACAACTACTCCTTAATAAAAATAACCAACAAACAAGGCCATGGATCAAAACAATCAGCCGATAACGCAACAGCCGGGACCGGTAGTAACGCCGCAAGGCGAAAAGAAAGTGGGTCCGATAGTAGCGACGCTCATCATCGTCCTCATCCTAATAATAGCGGCGCTGTACCTCTTTGCCTCAAAGATAAACCAGCCTGATACGGCCGCGGAAAATTCGCTTGCCGCCGGAGTCCAAGCCTCCGATACTACGATGTCGCAAGAAGATGTCCAGAGCCTGCAGGATGACCTCGATAGCGCGACGACCGGACTGGACCAGCAGAATTTCTAGACTAAACAGAAAACAACGGGAATGTGTGTCGAAAAACACTTCGCAGAAAATTCGCAGCAGCGAATTTCCGAGATGTAGCGCGAGTCCTGCAGGACTCGACGCGTGTTTTGAGACGCACATTCCCGTTGTTTTCTGTTTAATTCTTGCAAATCTTATGATCGGCCTGTAAACTCCTCCCATGAACGAAACGCAGAGGTCTTATGGCAACGCCACCGTGAAGAAGTTGGACGGGTCGCAAGTCGAGATAACGGCTTCAGTTCCCGTGGAAATCTGGGAAGGATTCCGCGGACAAGCCTTAAAGAACCTGAATGGAACCGTCACTCTCGACGGCTTTCGCAAGGGAAATATCCCGGAAAATATCCTGGTGGCAAAAGTCGGCGACATGGTCATCCTCGAGGAGATGGCCGAATTGGCTTTGCCGAAGGCATACATGGAAATTCTCATAGACCAGAAGATCGACGCGATAGGCCGGCCGCAGATAAGCGTGACCAAACTTGCCAAAGGCAATCCTCTGGAATTCAAAGCCGTGAGCGCCGTGATCCCAGAGATAAAACTGCCGGACTACAAAAAGCTGGCGGCCGAACAGATCAAGAAGGCCGGGGAGCCTGACGTGAAGGTTTCGGACAAGGAGATCGAAGACGCCATGGAGCGTCTAAAAAAGATGCCTTCGCCGCCGGAGATCCCGAGAGATCAGCTCTCCCTCATGCTAGCGGAAGATAAAAAGGCCGCGGCAAAAGAAAAGGCCCGGATCGCCATCGCTGACGCTATCGCGGCGGAAACGGCCGTGGAACTTCCGGAAATAATGATCCGGAGCGAGCTCGACAGGACACAAGCGCAATTCGAATCGGACATAAAAAGGATGGGCGTAAAGCTTGAGGACTATCTTAAGCACGGCAAAAAGACATTGGAGGATATCCGCAAGGAATGGGTCCCTCACGCCGAGAAAAAAGCCAAGCTCCAGCTCATACTGAATGAGATCGCCCGTCTGGAAAACATCAAAGTTTCCCCCGATGAGATAAAGAGAGAGGCTGATCATTTAGTCGAGCACTACAAGGACGCGGACCGCGAACGCGCTTCGGCATACGCGGAGACAGTCTTAACTAATGAGAAAGTGTTTAAATTCCTGGAAGGGGAGTAAAGTGGAGCAAAAGTAGAATGTCGGAACGCAGATCGTCACGTCGGCCATTTTAAAAATCTTGGTACACCAAGATTCATATACAAATTATTTACGTGGTAGAGCCATATTTTTAGAAAACCCGACTGATAAATCTTGGTACACCATGATTTTTAAAAGCGAGCCTCGGAAAAGGATGCCCTGCCTTAGTCAAAACTCTATCTTAGCCAAAAATCCGCCAAGTCGATACGCCGTGAAATCCCTGCTAACTGAAATAGGCTAAGCCCGGAACACTATCTGGGAAAGAGCCGCAACTACAGCCGTTTCCGTGCGCAGGATCTGGGAACCGAGGCACCGTACCTGGATCTTATTCCTATGAAACAGATCGACTCCTACTTCTTGTTGGCGACAACCTGGTCGATGATGCCGTATTTCTTGGCCTCATCGGCGTCCATGAAGAAATCTCGATCGACGTCCTTTTCGATCTTGGCTAGAGTTTGGCCGGTGTTTTTGGCCAGTATTTTATTCAAATTGGCGCGCATCTTCAAAATATGTTTCGCGCTTATCTCTATGTCCGAAGCCTGTCCCTCCACCCCGCCGAGCGGCTGATGGATCATTATCTCGGCGTTGGGAAGAGCCATCCTCTTGCCCTTTGTCCCCGCGGAAAGGACCACGGCGCCCATTGACGCGGCGATGCCGACGCAGACCGTAGAAACATCGTTCTTTATGTGCTGCATAGTGTCGACAATGGCCATTCCGGCCGAAACCGAACCGCCGGGAGAGTTTATGTAGAGATTGATCTCTTTTTTGGCATCCTCGGTCTGCAAGAAAAGCAACTGGGCAAT
>CAYITC010000060.1:0-3257 GCA_964366245.1 uncultured Candidatus Saccharibacteria bacterium | reverse complement strand
AGGCCCGGCGCCGTCCTAGTCGGCACCGAGACCGCGTTACATCATATAGATGGCCCGATCGACCATGTAGCCGTCGCCTCGCTGGATTCCCTGTTCGCCCTGCCGGATTTCCGCATAGAAGAGAGGCTCATGTACACCCTCCTGCGCCTGCGGGCATTGGCCGCGCGCACGATATTGGTCCAGACGCGTCGGCCGAAGGAAAAAATATTCGAGTACGGCCTCAAGGGCAATCTGAGCGACTTCTACCGTTCGGTCATATCCGAACGGAAGAAATTCGACTATCCGCCGTTTTCTTTGCTCATAAAGATCACCCTCGAGGGCAAGAAAGATATCATCGCCAAGAAAATGGGCGAGCTACAGGCCCATCTTCAGCCGCATGACATAGACGTCTTTCCGGCCTTCACTTCCACGGATCGCGGCACTTCGCTCATCCACGGCCTCATGAAGATACCGACCAAGAATTGGCCGGACATCGAGCTGGTGGAAAAACTGCGCTCTCTGCCGCCGGATGTTTCCATAAAGATAAACCCGGAGTCGCTGTTATAAATACACATTCTAATAGAAAAATGCTACATTTTCCGCATGCCTAAGACAGTCCGCATAGTTCAAAACGGCGAATCTATACTCCGCGATAAGGCCCTGCATGTGCTCGTAAATGAGATCGGCTCGGAGCGTATAAAAAAGGTCATCGCCAATATGAAAGCCGCCATGGGTGCCCAGAAGGACGGTATCGCCATTGCCGCGCCGCAGATCGGCGAGCTATTCCGTATCTTTATAGTGAATGGCCATCTTTTGAAGCAGGCCGACAAGACCTATAAGGGCGGCACTGAAGATATGGTCTTCATTAACCCCGAGATAATCAAAAAGTCGCGCGACAAGAAAGAAGTCGAGGAAGGCTGTCTCTCGGTAAGGTGGCTTTACGGGAAAGTCCGGCGATCAACCCGGGTAACCCTCAAAGCCATGGATGAAAAAGGCCAGCGCTTGGAACGCGGCGCCAGCGGCCTCCTGGCCCAGATCTTCCAGCACGAAGCCGATCACTTGGAAGGCATCCTGTTCACCGATAAAGCCCGCGAGCTCTGGGAGTTGAGCCCGGAAGAGATCGCCGAACTGCAAAAATGAATATGAAAATCAAGATCGCGTTCTTCGGCAGCTCAAAAGTTTCTATATATGTTTTAGATGAGCTTGTTAAAGCGGGCTTCAAGCCAGATCTGATTGTTACTACACCTGATAAGCCGCAAGGGCGCGGGTTGAAATCGACCCCTAACATTGTGAAGGTATGGGCGAGCGGTTATAGCCTAAAAGTTATAACGGAATTGGACACAGAAACTCTCAAAAAAGAAGACTGCGACTTATTTATCGTTGCTTCTTACGGAAAGATACTCCCTAAGGAAGTTGTCTTCATGCCGAAGTCGGGACCCTTAAACGTACACCCCTCTCTACTTCCTCAATATCGTGGCGCGGCTCCCCTTCCAACAACCATATTGGAAGATACTAAAAATACCGGCGTCACGATAATGCGAATGGACGAAAAAATGGACCACGGCCCGATCGTGGCCGTAAAAGAAATCGCCGTAGCCGAATGGCCGACCTACGAAGAGTTCGAAGAGATGATGGCGCGCGAGGGCGGCAAGCTGTTGGCGCGCGTACTTCCCGACTGGGTCAATGGAAAAATCCGGGAAAAAGAACAGGATCACGCCAGGGCGACTTTCACCAATAAGATCAAAAAAGAGGACGCGCTGATCGATCTAAAAAAAGATCCTTATGAGAACTTCCGGAAGATCCAGGCCTATCACGAATGGCCGCAAGCATATTTTTTCGCGAACGAGAAAGACAAGCGGATCAGGGTCAAGATAACGAAGGCTGTTTATTCAAACGGAAGACTTACGATCGAAAAGGTCATTCCCGAGGGTAAAAAGGAGATGTTTTTCACTGAATTTATAAAGACTCGTAAGCCGTTCTGACAT
Source organism: uncultured Candidatus Saccharibacteria bacterium (assembly GCA_964366245.1). Taxonomy (GTDB): domain Bacteria; phylum Patescibacteriota; class Minisyncoccia; order Phycocordibacterales; family PALSA-1337; genus C7867-002. Next base: position 1,293 of record CAYITC010000060.1, on the reverse strand, counting down.
TGTAAATATAGATCTCGCCGAAAGCCTCCGTTTTGTTTACGAAATAATACAGAACCACCCAAAAACAGATCAGGGCGATGAAGGCGATCCCCAGCCATTGATTGACCGCTTGTTTTGACGATGCCGTTAGAATCATTTACTTTCTCCTTCGATACCAGCCGCCCTCTCCCCAAGGCCAGATGCCCTTTATCATGGCCTTCACCTTGGCGCCGCCACGCCTGACATAAGACAAGTGCTTGCTCTTGCCGGCTTTCAATTTGCGGACTATTTCGTCGCGCATGTCGCCGATGGCCAGGTTCAGGTCCTTCCTTTCGACGGAAGCGTAGGCGTCAATGCCCTCGCCGACGATATGTATCTCGGCCATGAACACGTCGCCTTTTTGGTGATGCTTGGAGGTACGGGCAAGCTCGACGTCGCATTGGACGGTCGAGTCACTGCTCACGATCTTTGAAACCCTGCTCAAGCACTTGTTCACATAATCGGAAAGAGCCGGGCTCAATGTCACATTGGTGGTTTTGACGCGGATGTTCATAAGTTGATTCTATCATTAAAACGAACTAAATTCATTTTGATTTCACCTCAAACTGTGGTACATTTTTGCGGTCAGTTCTTTGCTTTCGAATATTCCGGAGTAGCTCAGTGGTAGAGCGACGCTCTGTTAAAGCGTTGGTCGCTGGTTCGAATCCAGCCTCCGGAGCACTTGATCCCCATGAATGGGCACAGTCACAGTCTTTGTTCCATCCTCACTCTTTAGATATAAATGACTACCCCTTTGATGAGTCTCAACAAAACCGGCTTTTTTGAGCCAAATGTTATTCCTATAGCTATAGGTAGTACGAAAACTTCTTTCGTAACTCGTCACATCCATTGGTCAGGTCTTTATCGTGCCGTGGTTCCTGAAGACGGCGTCGCGGCCGGCAAGGTCACATTGATATTAGTCGCTCCCGTTGGCGCCGGGTCTGATGTGGTCGTGCTATTCCTAAACGCGGGAATGCCGAATATCACTAACAACGCTACGATTACTAGCGCCAATATGATGCCGAGAATCATTCCCACGCCTGTGCCGTCTTCCGTTGTTACTGGGACCGGGTTGTTTACAATTGTAGTCATATATTAATTTTGTTTAACTTTTAATAGCTCCGGATTCTATGACGGAATGACAGTGGATTAATTACATCCCCTGTTGTTTTGCTTGGCTTAAAATGGTCAAGGGATTTCTGATATACTCTGATTTTGTTTTTTATGGAATTCTGGAAATATCTCCATTATTTTCTCTGAAGTTTCCTCTAGTTG
>CAYITC010000059.1:0-3275 GCA_964366245.1 uncultured Candidatus Saccharibacteria bacterium | reverse complement strand
TCCCGGACATACATGACAAAATGCGGCGCCTTTATGCCGCCGGAATTTCTCGACAAGAAGACGACTTTTTCGGCGCCGGCCGCCTTATACTCATCCTCGTTTATAATGTCTAGGTCTCGCATCCTTTTGAGGACGATGCGGGCTCTCTTGTTCAGCTCCTCTTTATGCAAGCCGTAAGGGGAATAGTAAGTCGGGGCTTGTGGTATCGCCGCCAGATATGCTGCCTCCGCCAGAGTCACGTCCTTGGCCGGATGTCCGAAAAACTGCTGGCTTGCCGCCTCGATGCCGTAGATAGTGCCTCCGTAGGGGATCTCATTCAAGTATGTGCGGAGGATATCATTCTTGCTCATTACTCTGGTCAGTTTGACCGCCAGGACCCATTCTTTGATCTTCCTGGTTATGGTTTTGTCTGTCGTCAACAGGCTGTTTTTCACGACCTGCTGGGTGATCGTCGAAGCTCCTTGTTCATAGCCTCCTGAAATGATATCGGCAAGCCCGGCGCGAACGATAGAGAGGGGCTCTATCCCGGCGTTCTTGTAGAAGTTCGAATCCTCGATGGCTATCGTCGCCTTGTAAACATAAGGCGACATGTCAGCCAAAGTGATGGCCGTGCGCCTGACGTTTGCCCCAGTGTCAAAAAGCAGGATAGTCCCGGTGCGGTCGTAGATCTTCGTCGAGGCGCTGACTTTCCTCGAAGTGAAAGAACCGATGTCGGGGATCTGCAGGGTAGAGACCCAGAGAGCGAAAAAACCCATTAAAATCAATAATATTGAAACCGCCAGAGTCAGAGCAGCCTTGAAGCGGCGCTTAGCCCGACGGTGAAGATGCTTGGGCATTTGGAGCGATTATAACATGCGTGGCCATAAGGCCTATTCTTCCCACTTATCCTTGAAGGGGTTTATCTCTTCGTCATCAAGCTCCGAGGCCTCGCCGAGCTCATCTGTTTCTTCTGTCTCATCCAGTTTGTCCGCTTCCTCGAGCTTTTCTGCCGGAAAGAGCCCGTATCCTTCCAAGTCAAACTCGCGGGGCTTTATTTCAGTTGGATCGGGTCTTTTCGATTGCTTCGTCTGCGGCATAAATGCCTATTTTGTAACACAGCGGAGATTTTTTGCAATAACTTCAAGTTGGGGATAATTCAGCAGGCCATGGCAGACATCAACGAATAATGGCTGAATGGGCGAGAGCGACCGCGATGGCGTCATATTCGTCGTCCAGCATCTTATTCGCGGCTTTCTTTTTGGGGTTTTCAGGTGTTTTTATCAGAAGGCCAACCATTTTTGTCATCCGCAGCTTGTCGCTCCCCCCGTCCCCGGTTACGGCCAGTTTTATTTCCATTGGGGAGTATTCGCGTATCGGGATCCCGCGCTTCTGGGCTTCGTATAGGATTATCCCTCTAGCCTCGGCTACCCGCATCGCGGTCTTCTGGTTTTTTGTTATGAAGAGATTCTCTATGGCGAGTTGGTCCGGCTTGAATTCATTTAGCACTCGGGTGATTTCTTGGCCGATTTCCTGGAGGCGCACATATATAGAATCTTTTGCCGATGTTTTAAGACACGACGAATAAAGCAGGATTTCTTTTTTGTCAGGCTTCCCTTTTGCCGGTTTTTCGATAACGGCGATACCGAGGCGATCATAGCCGGGGTCTATCCCGATGATTCTCATGAGGGGATTATACCAACAAGAGATGTTGATGATGATTAGGACATATACTTGACATTGTGTTAGGTATATGCTATCACTAATATGTTAAAGCCCAGTTCCACACAATCACACACAAATTCGGGGCTATTCGTCTCGTCAGTTTTTCCCTACCATGAAAACAAAAATCGTCGGCGTTATCCTCGTCGTGGCGGCCTTGTCCGTCAGCGGCTGTACCTTGTTCAAGCGATCCAATTCGACGGCGTCCGCGAAGACGCCCACCACACCACCGCCCGTGAGCCTGGTCCAACCCCTAACCCCGGTTGTCCCCATGCAAACGGCAGCCTCCGCACCGGTAATCAGAAGGCAACCCCGCCCCCAGTGGGTCTCAGTCAGCGTTTTCAACAACCTGTTGGATTTGCGGACCAGCATTCCCTCGAACGGCGCGAGCGTGCTTGTGACCAACAAGCGCTCGGAACGGATCGCCATCCAGATCGGCGACCGCCTTCTGGGAGTTCCGGACGAAAACGGAGCCTTGGGTGTCATGATCCTTCCGCCGGGTGAAAGCTTTGCGATCCAGGATCCCGGCTTCAGCCAGAAAACAATCATCAAGGCCATCGTCATCAACGAAAAAGACGAACGGCTCGGGTACGTCGGGACGCAAGTCATCTGGCCCCGCGGTTCCGGACAAGAGGGCACGGAAGTCCAATGGGACATCAGAGGAGGAACACCCGCGGGAGTGGCCCCCGCGGGCGTCGATCCGATGATCCTCTTGCCGTTGAGTAGCAACAGGACCCAGGCCGCGCCGATCCTGTCACCGCTTCCGGCGACCCCCTAATTCCTAGCTTCGCGGCTCGGGATACGAAGGCGGAGAAGAGTAAAGAGTGTGTGCACACTGCACCACCCCAAGCTCTCCTCCGCCTTTTTTGTCCGAATTTTATAACAACTTCACTGCGCCCTTTTCACCCAGATGCGCGTAAGCCTTATCAGTCACGGTACGGCCGCGGGGAGTGCGCTCAAGCAAGCCCAACTGAATCAGATACGGCTCATAGACTTCGTCAATGGTCGCTTGTTCCTCCGAAAGGGCGGCGGCGATGGTGCTTAATCCAACCGGACCGCCGCCAAACTTATTTATCAGGACTTTTAAGATTTCTCTGTCCGCCGCGGTGAGGCCCAATGAGTCAACTCCCAACATTTTCAGAGCCTTCTCCACGGCCTCTTTCGTGAGATCGGTTCTGTTTATCTGCGCGTAGTCACGGCAACGCTTCAGGTGATAATTAGCTGTACGCGGAGTGAAACGCGAGCGGCTGGCGATCTCGTTCACGGCTTCAGGATCAATGTTCACGCCCAAGATCTTCGCCGAACGGCGCACGATGTCCCCGATTTCCTTGTCGGAGTAAAATTCGAGCTTGAAAACTCCCCCGGAAAACCTGGAGCGCAGGGGAGAGGAGATCATGGCCACTCGCGTTGTCGCGGCGATGAGCGTAAAAGCCGGCAGGTCTAGTTGGATAGTCCGAGCCGAGGGCCCCTTGCCTATGATGATGTCCAGCTTACCCGATTCCATGGCGGGGTAGAGCACCTCTTCGATGGCTTTATTCAGGCGATGTACCTCGTCTATGAAAAGAATATCTCCGGGC
>CAYITC010000058.1:0-3365 GCA_964366245.1 uncultured Candidatus Saccharibacteria bacterium | reverse complement strand
GTCTCGAGCCGGTGTTCTATGAGATAGAGATATTCAGCGCCATTCGGGCGGTCGCCGATCACGGCATAGCCACGATCATGCTCATAGACATGGGTGCCCGCGCGACAAAACTATATATAGTGGAAAGGGGAGTCTTACGCGCATCGCACATCATCAATAAGGGCAGTCAAGACATCACCCTCGCTTTGTCCAAAGCCCTCTCCATTTCTCCCGAAGAAGCGGAAAGCCTCAAACGGACAAAGGGACTGAAGGGCGGGCCGGAGTATAAAGAGCCGACCGAGATCATCACCGTCAACCTCGACTATATTTTTTATGAAGCCAATGCCACGCTTTTGAACTATCAGAAAAAGTACCAGAAGAATGTCGGGCGCGTCTTCCTGACCGGCGGTGGAGTCCTCCTGAAGGGCTTCATCGATCTGGCCAAGATAAGCTTTCAAACCGACGTGGCTTACGCCGACCCGTTCAGCAAGCTCGAAACGCCGGCTTTCCTCTCGGAGGAGCTCTCTTCCGCCGGCCCCGAATTCGCCGTGGCTATCGGCGCGGCTCTCCGATGTCTTACAGAGGCGAATCAGTAGTCTGCGAGTTGTTATTCACAGAGTGAAAATCATCTAATTCTGCTATAATGCGGAGGCACAAGCCCCTCATGGAAACCAAGTTCCAAACATCTTTCATTCCGAGAAGGCCGCTACCGGCCCAGCCGGGCAGCCTCGCGCCCCAGGTGCCGAAGAAGCGCCGCGACGGCGCCAGCATATTCATGATCATCGGAGTCATGGTCTTTGTCCTCTCGCTCCTGTCCATCGGCGGCGTTTATCTGTGGAAGCAGTATCTCCTCGGTGCCCAGGAAAAATACCAGGCCGCCCTCGTCCAGAGGCAAAAAGAATTCAACATCGACCAGATCTCCCTCATGAAGGCCCAGAGCACGAAGATCGCCCTGGCCAAACAGCTTTTGAACAACCACCTCGCTTCGTCCAAGATATTCAGCGTCATTTCCCAGCTTACCTCCGAGAATGTCAGATTCCTCAACATGGACCTTAAAGTTCCAGCCGGGGTCGTCGGTCCGATCCAACTTTCCTTATCCGGCTATGGGCGCGATTTTCCTTCAGTGGCTTTTCAGTCTGACGTCTTGAATCAGCTCGATAAATACGGCTTAAGGACGGTGATCAGGAACGCCATAGTTTCGAATCCGTTTCTGAACCGCAACGGCACGGTCTCGTTCGGCTTCACCACCCAGGTCGATCCGACGAGTTTTTCGTATGCCAGGAATATCGGCAGCACGGCAAGCACAGGTGCAGGCGCAAGCCCGAGTCCGAACGCCGATACGAACGCTACTTCATCCGATCAATAACATGAATCGCAACCTTACAGCTACACTTCTCATAATCATCGGCCTCGGCATCTATTTTACGATAACGCGGTCCATGGTCGCCGATGCCCAGGCGGTCAAAACCAAAAATAACGAGCTGGCCTCGGCTCTCAACAACGCCGACGAGATCATTAAATCCCGCAACGATGTTACCAAAAAATACGCTAGCATTCCAGAAAGGGACAGAATCAAGCTCGACAAGATGATCCCGAGCGCCGTCGACAATATTCGTCTAGCGATCGATCTCAATAACCTCGCGCTCCAGAATCACTTCGCCCTTTCGAACGTCAAGGCCAGTGTCCCGTCGAACTCCTCTTCCGCCCAGGCTTTCGGCTCGCAGGCAGGTCGCGCGCAAGGCAGCTTGCCGCCGCCGCCCGCCCCGGGTCCCGGCGGAAATCTTGCTATGTCGCAGTATGTGGCCGATCCGATCCTCGATACGGTCACGGTTTCTTTCAACGCCACCGCCGCGTACCAGGAATTCATAGATTTCCTGGAAGACATCGAAATGAATCTTCGGATCATGGATCTGACCCACCTTTCCGTCAAGGCCAACGATACGGGGTCGTATGATTTTAACGTCGAATTCCAAACATACTGGCTCCGCCAATAAAAACATGAAAGCCGCGCCCATAAGCAAAAAAACGATAATCTTCATAATAGTCATCCTAGTATTGGGCCTGGTGTACTTTTACTTTGCCGGGGGCGAAACTCCCGCCACGACCCTGCTTACGGGGGTGGGCAGTGGTGGAGTCGGCGCGATCGAGCTCTCCCTTCTGAATCAGATGAAATCGCTCCAGATCGACACGAGCTTCTTCAAGGATCCGGCCTATCAATCCCTGGTAGACTATTCGGTGGCGATAACGCCGCAAAGTGTCGGCAGACCGAACCCATTCGCGCCGCTTCCGGGAGTGCCGAATCCATATGGCCCGGAAACGCCGTCCGGCTCCGTGCCACAGACAGGTCGCTAGGTTTCGGCCGCAATAAAATCCATGAGCGTACTCGACATACTTCTTGAAAAAAAGCAGATAACCAAAGATAATCTCCAGAATATACGCAAGGAGATGGCTTCGGGCACGACGCTCAATCAGGCTCTTCTCGCCCGCGGGGTGAAGCTCTCGACGATCACCGACGCTTTGGGCGAATTCCTCAATCTGCCGGTGCGAATGGTAGGCGATGGGTCCGTGCCATTCGAAGCTCTGGAATACATTCCCGAAGAATCGGCCGTGCATTATCGTTTTGTGCCGATCGGGCTTGTCGATGGCACGCTCGAAGTCGGCGTCGTCGATCCGGATAACATGGAAGCCCGCGACGCCCTTTCCTTTCTGGCCGCAAAAAAGAATATTCCCTACAAAGTCTTCCTCATAACCAGCGAGGATTTCGACAAGGTCATAGAGATGTACAAGGGCATAACCGGCGAAGTCTCCCACGCTCTTTCCGAGCTTGAGATCGAGCTTCAAAACGAATCCAAAGACGGAAAGCAGGGCCAAAAGTTGGCGGAAGCGGCCGCCGCCGGAGAAAAAAAGGAAAAAGAAGAGACCCTCATCGTCGAAGATGCCCCGATCGTCAAGATCGTCGCCACTATCGTCCGCTATGCCGTAGAAGGCAATGCCTCCGATGTCCATATCGAGCACATGCGCGATAAGATCCGCGTCCGCTTCCGTGTGGACGGCATCCTGAACACGTCGCTGGTATTGCCGACGGCCGTGCATTCCGCGGTAGTGGCGCGCATCAAGGTACTATCGAATATGCGTCTGGACGAGAAGCGCAAGCCCCAGGACGGACGCTTCTCGGCCCGGATCGACGGCCGCCGCATAGACTTCCGCGTTTCGACTTTTCCGGCCAACTACGGCGAAAAGGTGGTGATGCGCATCCTCGATCAGGCCAAAGGGGTCCGTAAGCTCGAAGAATTCGGGCTGACCGCCAGGAATTTGAAATTGCTCCGGAGCGCCATGGACCGCCCATATGGCCTCGTTCTCATCACCGGCCCTACGGGATCGGGAAA
>CAYITC010000057.1:0-3473 GCA_964366245.1 uncultured Candidatus Saccharibacteria bacterium | reverse complement strand
CGGCCCGTAAGCTCGGGGTGGAAGCCGGTGCCGACTTCGAGCAGGGAACCGACGCGGCCGCGGATGACAACCTCGCCCTCGGTTGGCGGCGTAATCTGGGAGAGTATCTTCAGCAAGGTGGACTTGCCGGCGCCGTTGGCGCCGATCACGCCTATGACCTCGCCGCGGTTCACCGTAAAGTTTACACCCTTGAGAGCCCAGAATTCTTCTTTTTTCTCCAGGCCGACGGCGCGCTTGGCCTTATGCGCCACGAATGAAAAAGGATTTTTAAAAACATTAGTGATAACATCGCGCAAAGAAACATAACCACCGCGCATGTGCGTTATGTCGTATTTCTTGCCGATATTATTTACCTCTATGATTGATTTATCCATGGAATGATCGCGGCCAGGTGTTTATATGACGTCCGCAAAATATCTTTCCGTTTTCTTGAAATAAACTAAGCCGATTGCCAGCAGAACCAAGCCGGCAATGAACGAGGTTAATATGAGTGTCCAGTTAACCGGTGTCGTACCGAGCAGGGCGGCGCGGGCGCTCTGGATGACGCCCATCATGGGATTCAGGGCCAGCAGTTTCGAATATGCCCCGGCGATTGAGGCCGGATATATGACCGGGGTGACGAACAATAGGAGCTGGATAAAGAATGGCAAAGCATAGCGTACATCTCGGTATTTTACATTTACGGCCGAAAGGAATAGTCCAAGCCCGATGGCGGCCATGAAAGTCAACATTAGAAGAAGCGGCAAGATTGCAAGGCCCCCCAGATTCGGCGCGTACCCGTAGTAGATCATAAGGAAAACAAGAATGATCGCTGAAATCAGGAAATCCACGAATTTTGTAATGACACCGGAAACTGGCAGAAGCAATCTGGGAAAATAAACTTTAGAAACGATAGCTTTGTTTGCAATCAGAGAATTACTTGTTTCGCCCAGGGCATCCGAAAAAAATTGCCAGAAGAGAAGCCCCGTATATACGAAAATCGGATAGGGAACCCCGTCCGAAGGCATGCCGGCCAGCTTGCCGAAGAAGAAGGTGAAGACCACCATGGTGATGAGCGGCTGGAGGACTGACCAGAGGATGCCGATCACCGTCTGCTTGTAACGGACCTTGAGGTCGCGCCAGCTCAAAAAATACAAAAGTTCGCGATAGTTCCAGAGCTCTTTGAGATCCGAAAGGTGGAATAAACGCTTGGGGCGTATGACGGTTATGGCCGTAGACATGGCGCATATGCTAGCACGATTTGGCCGTGTTATGCTATATTTCTCCAATCATGCTAATAAAACAAACCGCCAAGCTCATTTCGATATCGGCGCTGTTTCTGGTGCCGCTTTTCGCCCTGATCGTCGCTGACAGCTATTTCTTCCCGTTCATAACCGGCAAAGCCTTCTATTTCCGCATCCTGGTGGAGATAGCTTTCGCCGGCTGGCTCCTCCTGGCTTTCCTCGATCCGAAGTACAGGCCGAAATGGACCCCGCTTATGATCGGCGTCACGGTCTTCGCCCTTATAACCCTAGCGGCCGATCTCCTGGGCGTGAATCCGACCCGCAGTCTCTGGTCAAACTTCGAGCGCATGGAAGGCTGGATCACGATCGTCCATCTCTGGGCGTTCTTCATCGTTGCCGCCGGCATATTCGGCTCCGGCGAGGAAGGCAAGCGCCTGTGGCATCGCTGGATCAATTTTCAGCTGGCCGTCGCCCTGATCGTCGGAATCCACGGGATCCTCCAGCTCATGGGCAAAGCCGATATCCATCAGGGGTCGACGCGCATCGACGCTTCGCTCGGCAACGCCGCTTACATGGCGGTTTACATGCTTTGGAATACCGGATTGGCGGCTTACATGTTTTGCGTCGCGCGAGCAAAGAAGATAGCCAACTCCGCTTTTCTACAATGGTCATACCCGATCCTTGCCGTCGTCTTTGGATTTGAAGTCTTTCAAACCGCCACCCGCTGCACGATCCTCGGCCTCATCGGCGGGATCCTGCTCGCCCTGTTCCTCTACGCGGTTCTCGGCAGGAATGAGCCCAAGAGGAATCGTCGGATCTCGGCGGCGGCTATCGTTCTCATCTTCGTCATCATCGGGATCTTCTGGGCCAATCGTGGTTCCGCGTTCGTGCAAAAGAGCGAAGTCTTGAACCGCATGGCCTCCATATCCTGGTCTGGCGCTCAAGGCCAGGCCCGCAACTATATCTGGCCGATGGCGATCAAGGGCTTCACCGAAAGGCCGGTCTTTGGCTGGGGCCAGGAGAATTTCAACTACATCTTCAATGCCAATTACAATCCGAAGATGTGGAACCAAGAACAATGGTTCGACCGTGCCCACAGCGTCTTCATCGATTGGCTTTCGGCCTCCGGGATCCTCGGGCTCCTTTCATATCTGGCCCTATACGTCCTGTTCCTGGTGATGGTCTGGAAATCATCGCTCACGCTCGGCGAAAAAAGCATTCTCTCGGGCGCGCTTGCCGGCTACGCGGTTCATAATATCTTCGTCTTCGACAACATAGCCAGCTATATCCTGTTCTTCGCGGCCTTGGGCTTCGCCAATTCACTCCGTGAAGGCGAGCCCGTCAGATTTTTGGGCGAGAAGCCGTTGTCAGCCGAAGGGGTCTCTTATATCGCCCTGCCCGCCTTGGCCATCGCTCTCATCGCCGTCATATACGTTTTCAACGTGCGTCCCATACAGGCCAATACCCGCCTCATCGCTGCCTTGCGGACGTGCGGCGGTCCGAATCCGACAACGGCGCTCTTTAAGGACGCGCTTACGGTGGATACATACGTGGCCAATCAGGAGATCCGCGAACAGTTTTATTCTTGCGCCAACCGCGTGCTATTGAATGATCAGATTTCCGGCGTCTTGAAACAGGAGTTCTTCAACTTTGTCAAAAAATCCATCAAGGATCAGATCTCGGCGACCCGCTGGGCGGATGCTCGCACTTATATGCTGGCCGGCGCGTTCCTGAACATGGTCGGCCAGTTCGGCCAGGCCCAGCCGTTCCTGGAAAAAGCCCGAGAGCTTTCTCCGGGCAAGCAGACCATAGATATCGAACTGGCTACGGATCTCATCAACGCCGGACAGGCCAATCGCGCCGTCGCCATACTGAAGGCCGATTACGAGGCTGTGCCGGAAAATGATTCAGTCAACAAGTTCTACGCCCTGGCCCTGGTAGTAGAGAATAAGGAAGCCGAAGCCAGAAGGCTTTTCGGAGACAACCCGGATATATTCGAGACTCTGCAAATGGCTCAAGCTTACACGATGGGCAAACAGCTCCTGAAGGCGATAGCGATCTATAAGAAGATCCTGGAAAAGACACCGAGCGACCTGAACGCGGCTATCCAGATGGCTCGTCTGCAGTATACGGTCGGTCTCAAGGCTGACGCGATCAAGACATTCCGCGATCTCGAGAAGCTGTATCCGCAGTACAAGGAGGCGATAGAGGCGGCGATCAAACAAGTCGAGGCCCAATAACGCAAAAGGC
>CAYITC010000056.1:0-3478 GCA_964366245.1 uncultured Candidatus Saccharibacteria bacterium | reverse complement strand
TGATGTTTGAAAACCAGGGCCAGCTTGATCTGACCACCAACGAAAAGCTCTCGGCGCTTACCGCCCAGGCGCTTGGAAAGGCCAATGCGGATAAGGCGATGTCTCTCATGACCGCCAAGGCGGCGGCTTACCAGGTTCTCATTGACGCGGACAAGACGGAAGGCGCCAGTTTCGGCGCCAGATCAACCCCCTCGTTCATAATCGGAAACCAGCTCATCGTCGGTCTCAAACCATACTCGGAGATAAAGGCCGCCATCGAAATATCGCTAAAAAAATAGTTTTCTTCTCATTTCCCGGGATTTCTGTATAATCAGCATATGTCAAACGGCTATGCCAATCCGGGCAATGGTGGAGCCAAAAACGGGCGTAAAAAGCCCGGAGGCTGGGGTTCGCGCTGGAATTTTCTGAACATCATCGCCACGGTCATCTTGGCATTCCTTCTGATTACCGGCATATACGCGGAATACGCGGCTCAAAGCGAAGCCGTGCCGAAAGTGCCGCTTTCGGTGATCGCCGACGGGATTAAAAAGGGGCTGATTGCTTCGCTCACGGTAGAGGAAACCACCGTTATCGCGAAATACGCGGACAAGACGGTCAAAAGCGCGCAAAAAGAGTACGACTCTTCAGTTACGGAATCTTTATCTCGCTTTGGAGTGAGTCCGGCTCAACTGGCATCGACGACCATCGCGATCGCGTCTCCGAGCGGTTTCTTTTATTGGGCAGGCGAACTCGCGCCGTTCCTCGCGCCGATATTATTCTTGGTCTTCTTCGTCTGGCTGATCTCAAGGCAGATGCGCGGGGCGGGAATGGCGGCGCTTTCATTCGGGCAGTCGAAGGCGCGCGTCACTCTGCCTGAAGATACGAAACAGAAGATAACTTTCAAGGATGTCGCCGGAGCCAAGGAGGCAAAACAAGAGCTCATGGAGATCGTCGACTTCCTGAAGAACCCGAAGAAGTTCATAGACATAGGAGCCGAGATCCCCAAGGGCGTGCTTCTAATGGGAGCGCCCGGCACCGGAAAGACACTGCTCGCGCGCGCGGTCGCCGGGGAAGCGGGCGTGGCCTTTTTCTCGATCTCCGGTTCGGAATTCGTCGAGATGTTCGTCGGCGTCGGCGCCTCGCGCGTGCGCGATCTGTTCAAAATGGCCAAACAAGCCGGACCGGCTATCGTCTTCGTGGATGAGATAGACGCCGTCGGCCGTACTAGAGGCGGGGGCTTCGGCGGCGGCAATGACGAGCGCGAGCAGACGCTGAATCAGATCTTGGTTGAGATGGACGGCTTCGAGCCGAATGAAAAAGTCATCGTCATGGCGGCTACGAACCGGCCTGACGTTCTCGATCCGGCGCTCCTGCGGCCGGGCCGTTTTGACCGTCGCGTCGTCATAGACCTTCCGGATCGCAACGACCGCGAGGATATCCTGAAGATCCACGCGAGCAGGAAACAATTGGCCGAAGACGTGGCTCTGCGCGTCATCGCCGAACGCACGCCGGGATTTTCCGGCGCCGATTTAGCCTCGCTCACGAATGAGGCGGCGATCTTGGCCGCGCGCGAGGGACGCACGACGATCGGCCAATTCGACTTTATACGCTCCATAGAAAAGGTGATGCTCGGTCCGGAACGCAAGTGCCATGTGCTGTCGCCGCGCGAAAAGGAGATCACGGCCTATCACGAGGCCGGTCATGCCATCGTGGCTTCGGTCATGCCGCATGCCGACCCGGTGCATAAGATATCCATTATTTCCCGGGGACGCGCGGCCGGTTATACCTTGAAGTTGCCCTTTGAGGATCGCCGGTTGCAATCGCGCAAGGAATTCCTGGATGACATCGCCGTTTCGCTAGGCGGATACGCGGCCGAGAGGATGATATTCGACGACTTTACGACGGGGGCATCGAATGATCTTCAAGTCTCGACCGCTTTGGCCCGCGATATGGTCACGCGCTACGGCATGTCGGAAAAGATCGGGCCGGTGGCTCTCGAAAGCGCCCAGGGCCGTGTCATGTTCGGCATGGGCGTCGGCGACAGGGAATATTCCGAGAAGATCGCCGCTGTCATAGACGATGAAGTTACTCGCATCATGACCGAAGCGCGCGGTCATGCCGAGAAAGTCCTTCTGGCTCACAAGAAAGCTTTTGAAGCCGTGGCCAAGACCCTTATTGAAAAGGAGACCATAGAGCGCGCCGAGTATGAAGCTTTACTGGCCGCGAACGGGATAATAGTGAAGAAAGCGCAGAAGATAATTTAGTTTTGTGATATAACATATATGTTCGCATTAAAATACATATGTATGCGCGCGTAGCTCAGTTGGTAGAGCAGTCGACTTATACTCGATCGGTCGGGGGTTCGAGTCCCTCCGCGCGCACAGGTTAAATCCATACCATGTAGTTTACTCAAAATGCATATCGGAGTCTTTTTCTTTGACCGAATCGCGGAGCTGGGGGTGTCTGTCTAGGGTGATATCCTCCGCGATCAGGCGCACGGCTTCTGCTCGTGCGGCTTCGACCAGCTTCAGGTTTTGCAGTGCGTCCATAGCCACATCCGAGACACCCCATTGCTTGGCGCCGTAGAGCAAGCCCGCGCCGCGCTGGGCCAGATCGGCTTCGGCGAGTTCGAAGCCATTCTTGGCGGTCTTCAGGGCATTGAGGCGGCCCACGGATTTTTCACTGGTAGTTTCGCTAAAACAATAGCAATAAGCCTGGTGCGAGCTCCTCATGACGCGGCCGCGGAGCTGGTGAAGCTGGGAGAGGCCGAATCGTTCAGCGCCTTCTATTATTATCACTGTCGCGTTGGGTACATTCATTCCCACTTCGACCACGGATGTCGAGCAAAGTATCTTTACGCGGCCTTCCTTGAATTCATTCATCGTGTCATCTTTTTCTTTCGGCTTCATCTTGCTGTGGAGGATGCCGATCTCATATTCGGGAAAAACGTCTTTCTTGAGACGCTTAGCTTCTTCTTTGACCGATTTGGCGATGATGGCCGCTTCTTTTTCCGGATCAGGCTCATCTATGCGCGGGCATATCACGTACATCTGCCGGCCGGCGCTTAATTCCTGGCGGATTTTAATGTAGACATCGTCGCGTGTGGATGGGTATACGACCTCCGTAATTAGCGGCTTCCGTCCGGCGGGGGATTCGTCCAGAAGCGTCAAATCAAGGTCGCCGTACATCGTGAGCGCAAGAGTTCGCGGAATAGGCGTGGCGGTCATTGAAAGCAAGTGGGGGACTGGGGGAAAGACTGGACAAGGAAGTTGTCCTGAAGCAACATTCGCAGGCCGGGTAGGCCGAGACTGAGGCGCAGCGCCAGCAGGCGCTGACGCCGTTTGCTGAAGGGACACTTCCTTGTCCAGTCCGACATGCTTCTTCAATAACCTTGCCCGCTGGCTCGTGCCGAACCTATGCTGTTCGTCTATTATGACGAAAGCCAGGTGCTTGAACTTCACCGACTTCTGGATGAGAGATCGGAAGAGCGTCGTGTAGG
>CAYITC010000055.1:0-3560 GCA_964366245.1 uncultured Candidatus Saccharibacteria bacterium | reverse complement strand
ACTATAGGACCGGGTCTCGCTCTGGAAATTGTAAATATGGTCTTGGACCTAGCAGTTATCCTTGTGATGGCTCCTGTATCCCTGGCATATCTTTACAAGTTGTATCAATCTCTCAAGGAAACGGCTGTAGACGTGCCTACACAGGCATTCAAAAAATGGCTAGTAACTTTCGTAGTAATCGGCATTCTTGGTCTTATTGTTGGATTTATAACTATACCCTTATTAGCTATAAATTCTGCAAGAATTAAGGCGGAAAAGATGAAGATGCAGACAATGTACCAACAGGAGCCCATACAAAATTCTCAGGAATAATCCATGTCGACCTGGTCAAACAGACGAAGATTGCTATACGCCTTCATCGTAATCGTCCTGGCCGTAATTATTGTAGGAATCCCGGTTTTTAATCTATTTTACGAAGCACCTTCCTGCACCGACAATAAAAAGAATGGCGATGAGCAGGGAATAGACTGCGGCGGTTCGTGCACAAAGCTGTGTTCCAGTGCGTTCCTGGATATACCGTCTCCCTCGTGGGTCAGATTCGTAGAGATCGCTCCGCGCCTGTATAATGTTGCCGCGTACATAGTAAATCCGAATCCGAAAGCCGGGGCTAGGGGTCTTCCTTATCGCTTGAATGTTCTGGACAAAGAAGGCATTGAGATAGGACATGCAACGGGCAAATTCAATTTGCCTCCCGGCCGGAACACGGTGGTCTTTGTGGGTGGCCTGCGTATAATCGACACCGATCAGGCCCCGGTCCGCATGCTCTTGGAATTCGGCAAACAACCGGAATGGGTCCTTGGCATTGACACCCTGATCAATCTAAGCGTGACGGACAAGAACTATAGGGAAAGCGCTTCCGAATCATCATTGGACGTGACGGTGAGCAATAGAGGCCCTAAACCAGCCAGAAACGTCACTGTCTACGGGATCCTCAAAGACAAGGACGATAACGTCATCGATTTTTCCAAGACCATAGTCGATGAGATTGCGCCGCAGAGAACCGCACTCGCCCCCTTTACTTGGCCATATTCCCATGATGGCAAAGTCATTTCCCTTGAAGTCCTGGCTGTGCCAGAATAGGGGCATGATCAGAAACTTGCGGATAGACTGGTGGCTGGTTGGAGCCATAGTCCCGATCCTTATCGCTGGCCTAGTGACGATGTATTCCTTCACGGGCGACAATTTCTTCGCCTCTCATCAGATCGTCTGGATCTTTCTGGGGTTTATAGTCTTTTTTGCCCTGAATTTGATCGATTTCCGCTTCATCCGGTCAACGTGGGTTTCCGTCGCCCTTTTTTCCCTCTCCGTCGCGCTTCTGGTGTCGTTGTTTTTTTTAGGCAAGGCTTCTCACGGGGCGGAAAATTGGCTGTCCTTCGGTTTTTTCTCGGTCCAGCCATCCGACTTGGCGAAGGTCTCCCTCATCGTCATCCTGGCCAAATATTTTTCGCGGCGGCACATAGAGATCGCCAATGTCCGGCATATCCTGGTGTCCGGCATATATGCCATGATCTTTTTCGGCATCGTCTTGGTTCTG
The DNA here is from genome assembly GCA_964366245.1 of uncultured Candidatus Saccharibacteria bacterium. Taxonomy (GTDB): domain Bacteria; phylum Patescibacteriota; class Minisyncoccia; order Phycocordibacterales; family PALSA-1337; genus C7867-002. Next base: position 2,026 of record CAYITC010000055.1, on the reverse strand, counting down.
CCCGATCTCGGCTCGGCGATCATACTTTTTCTCATCTGGCTTTTCATGGTCATGGCCTCCGGCGTTTCCAAGAAGCATTTGTTCGTGATGATGGCGGTCGGGATCGTCTGCTTCGCCCTGCTCTGGGCTTTCGGACTGAAGGAATATCAGAAGAACCGCATCCGCACGTTCATAGATCCATACGCCGACATACACCGGACGGGCTATAACGCCTATCAGTCGACCATTGCCGTGGGCTCGGGCGGCCTGGTCGGAAAAGGTCTGGGCTACGGCACCCAGTCGCGCCTCAAATTCCTGCCCGAATACCAGACCGACTTCATCTTCGCGGCTTATGCCGAGGAGTGGGGATTGGTCGGCGTTGTGATCCTGTTCGGCCTCTACGGCGCGGTCATTTGGCGGATCCTGGTCAATGCGATGAGGGGCGATACTAATTTCGAGATCCTATTCGGGATCGGGACGGCCATATATTTTAGCGTGCATATCGCGGTCAATATCGGCATGAATATGCAGCTTCTGCCCGTGACCGGGACGCCTTTGCCTTTCATGAGCTATGGCGGCACGCACATAATGAGCGAGTTCGTCTTGCTGGGCATTCTAGTCTCGATGGGAAGGTACGCGCGGCCGGCGCATAAGGACTCGGTCAAGAATGAATTCCTAGGGCCGGGTATAAAGCTTTAAGATAGATTCGATCATTTTGTCCAAACTAAAAGTCGTGGAGATTTTTTCTTTTAGGCGCGCGGCATATACGGACCTCTCTTTCGGGTGCTCGATGCTGAACATGATGGCATGTGCGAGGTCGGCCGATCGCTTCGGTTGTACGAGAATGCCCGTCTCCATGTCATGAATGATGTCCGGAATGCCGCCGATATTCGTAGAAATGACTGGCAGTGAAGCGGCACCAGCCTCGAGCAATGTATATGGCAGGCCCTCTTTTATTGAAGGTAAAACGAATATTGAAAAAGCCTTTAGATACTGCGCGGCATTGTCGATGCGGCCTAGAAGAAAAACATGTTTGTCTAATCTTTTTTCTTGTATTAGCGCCTGTAGCCGCTCTTTTTCCTGACCGTCGCTGATTATTAAAGACAAAGCATTTGGATAGCGTGAGACGACCAAAGCCATAGCCTCAATGAGAAAGGTCAGACCTTTGTTGGGATGGAGCTCGGCGATAGTCCCGATGGCCGTGCTCTTGTCGAAATAAGCAACGTCCATGCCGATGGCCTTTGCCATGAATTGCTTCGCGCCGTCGACGGAGACTAGGGTTGCGGGTTCGATGCCATTTGGAATAAGGACGAGCTTGTTCTTTAGTCCGGGTAATCGTATCGCTTGATCATAATCGCGGCGGCAGATGACGATGACGCGATGGCACAAGATGCCTGTCAGCCATGAGAAGAATATGATGCCGATTCGTTGGTATATCGGCCGGTCCTCGTTCCAGGTCCAGCCGTGGACCGTCATAATGACGTTTTTCACACCGAGGAGACGGCCGGAGAGCGCACCTAAGCCGGCGGCCTTGGGACTGTGGAGATGGAGGATGTCGGGCTTTTGTTCCTTTATGACCGAAAATATTTCTTGGAGAGAGCCGGAGTCTTTGCCGATCGAAATATCGCGGCCCATAGAGGCGATCGTGTAAGTGAAGATGCCCGCAGCTTCCAGCTGGGTCTTCAAAGGGCCGTCACCTCCAAGCGCCACCTTCACTTCATGTCCCAGGCCCTGCATGGCGACGGCCAGATCGAAAACGTGCCGCTGGGCTCCGCCCCAGTTTGACTTGGTGATGATATAGAGTATCTTCATGTGATTACGCTACCACGAAGCGGCCGGTTACGCTAAGCCCCCTTGAATAAGCCCGGTATTTGTGGTAATGTATCGCGCATGACAAGAATCGCAATGTCTCGCCGGGCCTGGTTGCTTATCATCGGCGACCTGTTGGCTTATGTCTTTTCGCTCATACTGACGCTCACCGTGCGTTACGGGAATATCCCTGATCAGAAGCTTCTTTTCAGCCATTTGGTCCCATTTTCCATACTAT
>CAYITC010000054.1:0-3561 GCA_964366245.1 uncultured Candidatus Saccharibacteria bacterium | reverse complement strand
TTAAAATTATCAACGAGTGATGGGATAAGTTTGATTACAAAAAATGAATCTAATAAGCTATGAATAATCGCGACCAACAACTGACCCGGGATGTCATGCGTCGCGTGCGCTTTATCCACACCATGCGCTGTCTTCTGACGCCGGGCATGATAAAGGGCCTGGTCTTTTTGGCCAGCTGCGTCAGCGTCCTGTTCCTCGTTTCGATCGTCCATGTCATGGAGAACATGTCGCATCTGCCGAATGTCATGGCTTACGCCCCGTATATTTTCGGGGCCTATCTGCAGACGTCATTCACGGTGCAATCGATAATAGTTTTGGCTCTGGCCGCCGGAGCATGGCTTGTCCGTGATATATTCGCTTTGCTCATATATCGGCCGCGCTCGGATCAAATTGAAGCAAGCTTCATTTAATCCTCACTTGCCGCTATAATTACCGGATGGTCAATGCAGAGGAGCTTCGCTCGCTCCTAAAACTCGAAATCGACACTACTCCAGAATCGCTTGCAAGCGCCAGTCATGACGCCAGCATATTCGAGGTCGGGCCGCGGGCCGTCGTCCATCCAAGGAATCCTTCGGACTTAAAAAAGCTCGTGCAGTATGCTTCGGTCCATCCGGGCGTGCATATTGCCGCCCGCGCGGCCGGAACCGACATGAGCGGCGGGCCTCTTACGGATTCGGTCGTCGTCTCCTTTACAAAATACTTCAATCACATTAAACGAGTAGCGGATGGTTACGCCGTGACCGAGCCCGGCGTCTATTATCGCGATTTCGACAAGGCGACCATGGCGGAAGGCTGGCAGATCATGCCGAGCTATCCCGCTTCGCGCGAGCTTTGCACGGTCGGAGGCATGGTGGCGAACAATGCCGGCGGGGAAAAGACGCTGGCCTACGGCAAGACCAACAGATATGTCCGCAGGCTCAAAATGGTATGCGCCGACGGGAATGAATATGAATTCAAGCCGTTAAGCGCGGTCCAGTTGGCCGAAAAGAAAACCCTGAACACCTTCGAGGGCGAGATTTATCGGAAACTATTCGATCTCATCAACGGAAATTACGACAAGATAAAAGCCGCCAGGCCTTCGGTATCGAAAAATTCCTGCGGCTATTATCTCTGGGATGTTTATGACAAGGAAAAACAGATATTCGACCTGACCCAGCTCATAGTCGGTTCGCAGGGCACCCTAGGCCTCATAACCGAGATCGAATTCGGCCTGGTCAAGCCTAAAGCCCACTCGCATCTTTTGGTCGTATTTTTGACCGATTTGGCCCAGCTCGGAGAGACCGCGGCTCACATACTTGAATACAAGCCGGAAAGCTTCGAATCCTACGATGATCAGACGTTCAGGCTGGCTCTGAAATTCCTGCCGCAGCTGATACACCAGATGAAAGGCAACATCATCGCGCTCGGCCTCCAATTTTTGCCTGAAATGATCGCCGTTCTCGAGGGCGGCGTGCCGAAGCTGGTCATGATGGCCGAATTCACCGGCGACACCGACCAGGAGGCTCTCGAAAAGGCTCTCGAGGCCCAGATTTCGCTCAAAACTCTTCACGAAAAGACCAAGGTGACCAAGACCGCGCGCGACGAAAATAAATACTGGACTATCCGCCGCGAGAGCTTCAACATGTTGCGCAAGCATGTCCACGGCGCGCGCACGGCGCCCTTCATAGACGATTTTGTGGTGCATCCGTCGCTCCTGCCGAAATTCCTGCCCAGACTGTATAAGATATTCGAACCATACAAAAAAGAATTGGTTTATACGATCGCCGGCCATGTCGGTGACGGGAATTTTCACGTCATCCCGCTCATGGACCTGAATAGAGCGCGCGCGCATGAGATTATAAAGAATCTATCACAGGAGGTTTATTCGCTCGTCCTTGAATTTGGCGGTTCGATAACCGGGGAACATAACGACGGCATCATCAGGACGCCGTTCGTGAAGATGCAATATGGAGACGAAGTTTACGCTTTATTCGAAGAAACAAAGAAGATTTGGGACCCGAAAGGCATATTCAATCCGGGTAAGAAAACCGGCGGCACGCTGGAGTACGCGTTCGGACATATTGCGCACACATCATGAGCGCCATAGACCAAACCGGCACAGCCGATCCTTTGCAGATTGTCAGGTATATAAAGGGCCTGGGATCATTCAAGGGGAAATATGAGCAAATCGAGATCACTTCGGACGGCGACATCATCGTGCCGACGGTGGTGAAGCAGTGGAAATAATATGATGCAAGTTATCGCAATTCACGGTGGTGAAGCTTACAATTCATATTCTGATTACATAAAGGATCTAAAGAAAATGCCGGTTGATAAATCTGATTTTCTGCCTAAGACAAACGAGAAGTGGAGATACAATCTACAAAAAGAACTGGGAAATCAGTATAAAGTTTTAGTCCCAATCATGCCTTGTTCTTACAACGCTAAGTACAAGGAATGGAAGATTTGGTTTGAAAAGATGCTGCCATTTGTAAAGAGCGGGGCAATTTTTGTCGGTCATTCCTTGGGAGGCATATTCTTGGCGATGTACTTTGCTGAAAAAGGGGACATAAAGAAAACTAAGGGTGTGTTTCTCATAGCCGCGCCTTTCTATACAAAATCATCTAAGGAGCATATTGCTGATTTTGTTCTACCGAATAATCTAAACAAACTAAAAAAGCTTGGACCTAAGCTACACGTATATCACAGCACGGATGATGTTGTTGTAAGTTTTAATGACTTCAAGATGTACAGGAAATCATTGTCTCTCGCTCAATCAAAAGTATTTAAAAACAAGGGCCACTTTGCTCAAAAAAGTTTCCCGGAACTGGTAAAAGATATAAAAAACCTCTAAGAACCATGGTTCTTATGCATCTTTCGGTCTCTCGCAATCCTGTGCATGACAGCCGCGGGGCTTGAAGGATTTCTTCGCGTCGAAGCGTCCCAAGTGCTTCCAGGCCTTGATGAGCTCTTCTTCCTTGTGGAAAGTCGGCTCCATTATTCGCATACTAGCATACGCGACTGTATAATGGGATTTAATGGCATGAATAACAAACATGAAACAGCGGTGTTCGGAGGAGGATGCTTCTGGTGCACGGAGGCGGTGTTCAAGTCTTTGAAGGGGGTCAATTCGATTCTTCCAGGCTATACCGGCGGTGAATTGAAGGATCCTACATATGAGCAAGTCAGCACGGGAGAGACCGGTTATGCCGAAGCCGTAAAAATAGAGTTTGACCCAGCGGTCATTTCATATGACGACCTCTTAACGGTGTTCTTCAACACCCATGATCCGACAAGCCTGAACAGACAGGGAGGCGATGTCAGCACTGACTATCGTTCAGCAGTATTTTTTACCGATCCTGAACAGGAAGCCAAAGTCAGAAAAGTCATCCGTGAACTCGAGGCTTCAAAAGCATATGATAAGCCGATAGTAACGGAAGTTGTTCCACTCGCAGAATTTTACCCGGCTGAAGATTATCACCGTGGCTATTACGAGACTCACAAGAGAGATCCATATTGTGAGCTGGTTATAGCTCCAAAGATGGAAAAGATGCAAAAGATATTTGCTGCTCTGTTAAAAAG
>CAYITC010000053.1:0-3611 GCA_964366245.1 uncultured Candidatus Saccharibacteria bacterium | reverse complement strand
GCCGGCCTCGCCGATGAGTATCGGGTTGTTCTTGGTGCGGCGCGACAGGATCTGGATGATGCGCATGATCTCAATGTCGCGGCCGATGACCGGATCCATGCGGTTCTCCCGCGCGAGCTTGGTCAGCGAGCGGGCGTATTTATACAAAGTGCGGAATTTCTTCGGCTCGGCCTCCTTCGAGGGCGGATTGGACTTGAGCTCCTCGATGACCTTGGTGACCGCATCGCGCTCTATCTTGAAGCGGCCGAGGATGTCGCGGGCGATGCACGGAATATCGAAAATAGACAAGAAAAGATGCTCGGTCGATATGAATTCGTCCTTCAGAAGCCCGGCCACGCGCAGAGAGTTGTCCAAAATCTGCGCCAGATCAGGCGTGAGATATATCTGATACGACGGCGAAAGGACGTTCGAGCCCTCGGGAGCCTCGATATGCTCCAGGACTATATCGGTCAGCATCGGCGTGTCCACCTCGAGCTTGTCGAGGATCGAAGCGACCATGCTCTCTTCCTGCAGGATGAGCGCGCACAGAAGATGCACGGGATTGACGTGATTCTGGCCGCGCTCGATGGCCAATTCATGGGCGCGTTTCAGGGCTTCACGGGCTTTGGTTGTCAGCTTTTGAAGAGGCGGCATATATGTATTGTGGTTTTATAGTACTACAAAATACAGACTAAATCAAGCCGAATCTTATTTATTTCCGGATTATGCGCGTTACTTAGGGATACCGTCCCTGGCGGCGGCGATCGGATAGAAAGACCCTCTGTGATCCTTGGAAATGGAGTCGGTGGAGATGCCCAGGACGCCTCCAACGGCGTCGAAAAGCGGCGCGCCGGGGATATGCCCCCGGGGGATCGAAGTCCTGATGATGGGAGCCTTTGCTTCCGTATCCGGATCGAATTCGGTTATCATACCCTGGGCCAATTCGTAGGTCGACGTGCCGCTCAAGGACCAGACTGACTCGCCCAGGCGCCCCCTCGCGGCAAAGGCGACCGGCTTGAACTCGATCGATATGCTCCGCGTCGGCGCGAGAAAAGCGACGTCGCCTTCGAGCTGAAAGCGGGTGATCGCGAGCGGAACCGAGGCGCCATTTCCGAAGACTGCCTGTGGAGCGTCCAGAGTGCCGATGATATTCTTATCGGCCATGATAGAGCCGTTTTTGGAGACGATGATCCCGATGCCGACTATCTTTCCCTGGTCGCCGTCGCGCAAGCGCACTAATGACGGCATGACCTTGGCCGTCGCGTCGGCGATCTGATCATCCACGGCAATCGCGACCGCGGCCGAGGAAGTCGCGCTCGTCGCCACTGTGGCCACGGTTTTCTGGATGACCTGGGTGATCGTGCGAGCGATATTGGTCGGCGCCTGGTCCATGAGCGAGACGGTGACGATGCCGGTCGCGAGAGAAGTGACGAAGGAAATCAGGATGGCCAGAAGGATTATTTGTTGTTTTGAGAGATGCTCCATGAGCACAGTTTACAGTATGTCCAGGTTAGCGCAAGATTTCCTCTTGCACTTATTTTGCGACCTTAACGGCCTCTTCAAATGCGATGGATAACAGTTTGGAAGCTCCGTCGCCGCCCATGGTGATGCCATACAAAACCCCGGCGCGGCTCATAGTTTCCCTGTTATGAGTAATTAAAATCAATTGCGAATTTTTAGAGAGGCTCTCTATCATGTCCCCATACTTGCGCGAATTGGCCTCGTCAAGAGCGGCATCCGTCTCATCCAGAATGATGAACGGCGGCGGATTTACTTGAGAAATCGCGAATAATAACGCGATCGAGGTCAACGCGCGCTCTCCGCCCGAAAGCATCATAAGGCCCTTGACCTTCTTCCTGGGCAAGCTGACGTTGACCTCCAGGCCTTCAGGTCCTTCCTCTTCTTCGGGGCTTTCTGAAGTTTCATCAGATTCAGTCCGGAGCACGTCCGCCAGATCTTCCGTATCGCCCTTGCGTCGCCTTTTGATTTCCCTGACCACCGATAATTCAGCCCGGCCGCCGCCGAACATCAGATTGAAGAATCTGTGGAATTCGCTGTTTATCTTCAGGATGCCGCTCTTGAATTCAACGTCTATGCGCACGTCCAATTCGGAGATCAGGCTGACGAGCTCTTTTTTGGCCTTCTCGATATCCTCGAGCTCCCGCGCGAGAAAAGCGTCGCGTTCCTCGGTCTCCCTGTATTCCTTCAGAACTTCCGAACTGCCTCCGAGCCCGGAATCTTCCAGGCGGATCTTTATCCTCTCTATCTGCTTCCGCCTTTCCTCCTGGGCCAAACGGCTCTTGTCAGCGCTTGGAACATCGGCGTACTCGACCGCTTCTCTGCCGGCAATATTTCCGGCGTCTCCAAGCTCTCTTTTAAACAAATCCTCGTCGTGGATAACGACATTCATGGCCGATGTCAGACCAGAGATAGTGCCGCGAAGCTCATTCTGCCTGGCAATGATTTTAAAGACATCCTTCTCGGCGTCGCGATCGGTATCCTTCTCTTTTTCTATGGTCTTCTTCAGGTTATCGTAATCGGCCGTAAGTTTTGTTTCCGAATCACCCAGGGCCTTCAGTCTTTCTTCCTGAACGGATTTTTCCGTGAATAGCGAACCGATTTCCTTTTCCGCCTCGCCGATCATGCTCGAGTCGCTTATGGACTTGTGCTTCTTTATGAAAGTCTTTAGAATGTCTATCACCTCATTGATCGATTTGAATGTTTCGATCTTGGTAACCACCTCCTCAAGATCTTTCAAGTAAACGGTCTTGAACTCATCCCGTTTCTGTCTCTCCTTCTCCTTTTCTATGGCGCGCTTGTCGGCATTGATCTCACCCTCGAGGCGGCCGAGCTCGCGGGTGATCTCGTCTTTTTCGCCCCGAATGGACGCGAGCCGGCTTTCTATATCTATGATTTCATGGCTTTTTTTATCCCGCGATTTCGAAGCGGTCAGGATATTCTTGGCTTTTTCCAGCTCGCGTTCCAGCTCGCCCAGTTCTTTCTTCGGTCGAGCCAGTTCATCGTTGAGACGCTTCTTTTCGGAAGCGATGTAATGTTCTTCGATGGCAAAATACTCCTTGTATAGCGTTATGAGCTCGGCCCGCATCTCGCGGGACTTCTCGATCTTCTCGACCTGTTTTTTCAGGAATTTGATATGCGGCACGATCTCGCGGCGGAGCGATTCCACCTGTTTCATGTTTTCCTCGGTTCTTTCGAGCTTGCGCGCGCTCTCAAGTTTTTTCCATTGATATATTTTGAGTCCGAGCGCGTCTTCTATCATCTCTCGCCGCTCGCGGATGGAGGCCGTGAGGATGCGATCGGCTTCCCCTTGCGAAATTATATGATGGCCGGTCGCGCCCATGTGCGCGCCGGCCAGGAGCTCGACGGTATCCTTGAGACGGATTTGGGTGCCGTTCAGGAGATATTCGTTCGAATTATCCCTATTTACCGCGCGCTCTATCGTCACCTCGTCGAAGTCTATAGACGGAAAGATCTTCCGTGAATTATCGAAGGTCAATTTGACGCTGGCGCGATTAGCCCTGGCTCCCCCGCCCGTTCCGCCCATCGACCCGTCTCCACCGCCATTCCAGATCATATCTTCGCCGCGCTTGCCCCGCAGAGACTTGATAGAT
>CAYITC010000052.1:0-3646 GCA_964366245.1 uncultured Candidatus Saccharibacteria bacterium | reverse complement strand
CTTCGATAAGCTCGAGGATAAAGTCCGTGTCCATTTAAGCCGTTATCCGATCATCTATACTTTGATCGGAGGTGTTGCCATCGTCCTTTTCTGGCGCGGGGTCTGGCACACGGCCGATATCCTGCAATCGAAAGGGGGTTGGCTGGGCTGGCTTTTCTATGAGCCAACGAATCTTGTGATCGTGCTCATGATCCTCCTGATGACCGGCTTGTTCGTTTCCTATTTCATCGGCGATACGATCTTGATAAGCGGGATCAAAAAGGAAAAAAAGGTCGCTGACCGGACGGAGAGCGAAGTCCGCGAAGAAGAGGTGGAGATAGGGGAATTGCGGACGACCATCAAGGAAATGAAGAAGGAAGTAGACGAGATCAAGGAACTCGTGGTAGAAGAGCATAAACAGCATCATCCGGGCAAGTAGGATGAGGTAGGTCAGAATTGCAGTTTGCAAACGCGGGATTAGTTTAACGGTAAAATAACAGTTTTCCAAACTGTGGTCAGGAGTCCGACTCTCCTATCCCGCACCATAAAAAGAGCCATTGTTATATGTGCCGGTGCGGCCGAGAAGATTCTGGTTGCGCACTAGACCGGAATTTATTCGTGTTTATGGAAGACTCGAGCTGACCCTTCAGGAAGAAGTCAGGGAAAGAGTATTTGAATTTAGAGAGCGTGTAAATCACGGCAGGCTAAAGGTGCACAAGCTCCATGGTCGAATGGAAGGCCGACTTAGCTTTTCTGTAAATTATAAGTATAGAATAGTTTTCAAATATATAGATAAAAACACCGCAGAATTTTTAACCATCGGTGACCATGATATTTATAAGTAATTGTGTTACTTGGCTGAAGCGTTCCAAATAACCTCGAACAACAAAAAAGGTGGACCGCGAAGTCCACCCAGGTGATAGCGCTGCTAGACCTGCCCGCTACTATCGATACAGCTGTCCCGAGACCACCTCGCCCATCTCGCTGCACGACACGACTTGCGTGCAATCGTGCTCGCAATCGTGCTCGGCGATATCTGCCGTGCGCAGGCCGGCGGCCAGAACCCTACCAACGGCATCTTCAATCGCTCTGGCAGCGCGGTTCGACCCAATGTGCTTCAGCAGCATCGCCCCCGTCAGAATGCGGCCGAGCGGATTGGCCATATTCCTGCCGGCGAGAGTTGGTGCCGTGCCGGCTCCACTTTCGAACATTGCTTGGCGGGTGACAGGATTGATCGCCGAGCTATGCATGAGACCAATGCCGCCAACCATCTCGGCTGCGCCGTCGGAGAGGATGTCACCGTGCTCGTTGCCGCAGGCGATGACACCGTGCAGTTTCTCCGGATGGAAGAGGAGCATGTTGGCAGAGTCCACGAGCTGGTGCGTTAGCTTCACATCCGGGTATTCCCGGCCGATTTCGGTAGCGATTTTCCGCCAGTAGGCGTAGCGCGCCATAACGTTGGCCTTGTCGACGGAAATGAGGGGCAAGCCCTCACTCCGGGCATATTCGAATGCCGCACGGAAATACTGCCTGACAGTTTCACCGCGATAGTAGGCGATCTCGGCAACGAGATCTTCATCGCCAATGACGTCTTTTTTTAGCTTGAATCCGAGCTCCCGACTTTCGATGCTCAGATTCGGCAACAAGTCCTGCGTGCCGAAGTAGCTGTCTTCGAGGAGGAAGCGGAGGAAAACCATTTTAACTCCCTCCGCTGGAATGTACTCCGCCTTGAGCCGTGACAGGTGCGACAGTTGCCGCATGAGGATCATCGGTCGGAAGTTGAGGAGCAGGCCAAGCCGCTGGCGGATCTGAAGGAGCGCCCGCGCCTCCGGTATCATTTCTGGGTGTTCGCGTCCGATTGTCGTATCCATCGCTGGATCACCGACGCCGCCGAAGAATATGAGGCCGATTTCTAAGGCCTTTTCCATCGAAGAGGCCGGCGTGGTGTCGCCGAATTCACGATAGGCATTCCAGCCCATAGGGGTTAAGACCCAGTTGATATCGATGTTGTCGAGAAGGGCCGCCTGCGAGACGATCCGAGTGGCTTGCTCCATCATTTCCGGAGCTGAACCGTCGCCCATAACCAAGGCGATTGTGGCTTTAGTTTTCATTAGCAAGGGTAACTGATTGTGATATGTGCGTTGCAAAAACCTTTCTTATATAACCATGAATCAATATTTTGTCAACCAAGATTAAGTAAACAAAAACCGCCCGATCTTTGGAATCAAGGCGGCTTTTGCGTTTCTGATAGAAACAGGAGGAAAGTACTATTTCACCGCGTCCTTCAACGCCTTAGCGGCGCGGAACTTCGGGACCTTCATGGCCGGGACCTTGATGGCCTCGCCCGTCCTCGGGTTGCGGGCCTCGCGGGCCGCGCGCTGTTTGACCGAGAAGATGCCGAGACCAGCGATGGAAACCTCGTCGCCCTTCTTCAGGGAGTCGATGATCGAGTTAATCATGGTCTCGACCGCCTGTTCGGCTTGCACCTTCGTACCGCCGAGAACTCCGTGAACTGTATCAGCAATGGCTGCTTTGTTCATAGTGTATTGTTAATTCTTATAAATTTGGTCTCGGCGCCGACGCGTCGAGCTTGCGAACTGTGGGGGTATTATATATTAAGCCATTTTTTAGGCAATAGGCACGAAAGTTAGCTGTGGATTGCCTGTGGATTGCTAATTTGGTCGACACACCCGCGTGGATTGGCAAAAACCTGAAATTATCGTGTAGTTATACACATATTTGTCAAAAAACATTATGTGTTACAATCACAATAAATGAAACCCCTTCAGATTCTCATTCCAGTCGTTATCCTCGCCGCGTTTGCCTTTGTTTCTAACGCTTTTGCCTGGACATCGGCTCCGCTGAATCCGCCGAGCGGTAATGTCAGCGCTCCGCTAAACGAAGGAAGCGTGGCCCAGTCCAAGATCGGGGGGCTTCTTTTGAATACCGGGGGAGCGGTAAACGGTCTCATCGTTCAGTTTGGAAAGATGGGCATCGGGACTACTTCGCCGAATCAGTTGCTTTCAGTCGCCGGAATAATAGAATCCGCGATCGGCGGGTTCAAGTTCCCGGACGGCACGGTTCAGGCGACCGCGGCTTCCGTCAGCGGCGGTAGCGGCGACCCTTCTTCTCCGGCCACGGCTCCCACCATCAGTATATTCACTGCCTCTCCTTCAACTGTGATAGAAGGACAAAATCTGACGCTTAACGGAAGCGCGTCAAAAGGCTCTTCTTGCATCACCCAGCACAGGATGTACGTCGTCGGTTCACAAGGCGGCGTCTGGACGCCTTTGGGCTGTTCCTCGACGGCTTCATTATCGGGGCCCTTGGGCACCGCTCAAAACCCGCGGGCCTTTTACGGAGGTCCGGTTCCGGGCCCAGGCACATACACCTTGAGGTGGGAGGTCCAGGATTCTTCCAGCCAGATCACTACGAGGGAGGCTACGGTTACCGTCCAACCTTCCAGCTTAGGCGCTCCCACCATCAGCTCATTCACCGTTTCTCCTTCGAGCGTAACGGAAGGGCAGAGCGTCACGCTTAGCGGATCGGCGGCACAAGGCTCTTCTTGCATTACCCAGCACAGGATGTACGTCGTCGGTTCGCAAGGCGGCGTCTGGACGCCCTTGGGCTGTTCCTCGACAGCTTCATTGTCGGGTCCTTTGGGCAC
>CAYITC010000051.1:0-3695 GCA_964366245.1 uncultured Candidatus Saccharibacteria bacterium | reverse complement strand
AACTCGTATATCTACAGAATATACGCTATGGTATTATTGCCATATGTCAGAAATTACACAATCAGATAGTGCTAATAATGAAAGATTGAATAAGGTAGAAAGCGTAGTTTTAAGACTACGCGGCGAATTAAAGGAATTGTTTTCTCCGAGTATAATGGTAATTGATATGGAGGAAAGGAATCAGGAACCTGACCCTCCCCAAAATGGGCATGCGGATATTATCGTAGATGTTAAAAATAAAAGTGAAGTTGATGACGTTAGAGAGTTTTTGAGAACGGAATCAGATTTGAGTATAATCGCTGAAGGGCCTAGTCCAGTATTGAATAGAGAAGATCACGCTTTTTACCTTAGAGTAAATGAATGATAGCCACGATAAAACAATTGTCATTGATAAGCCGTGATTTTTGTAATATGATGCGACGGCTCTTTGAGTAAAACAAGCCGATGTAGCTCAGTTGGTAGAGCAACTCCATGGTAAGGAGTAGGTCGCCAGTTCAATTCTGGCCATCGGCTCAAGGTTGATTTTACGGGTCTGTTTTACGGGGTCGGCCTTTTTTGTTAGAGTAAGCGGGTCCTAGATTTAAGAGGTCTGCCGAAGTAGCTCAGTTGGTAGAGCAATGCTTTCGTAAAGCATGGGTCGCCGGTTCGATCCCGGCCTTCGGCTCCATATGGCGGACAGTAAGGAAAAAATTCAGGCGCGCATTCTGGAATTGGAAACCGCCATGTCGGCCGGTAATTTTTGGGCGGACAAGGTTAAGGCCCAGGCATCCATCAAAGAGTTACAGGCGCTCAAGGACAGCCTGGAAGGCATAGGTAAATACGACAAGGGAGATGCGATACTATCCATACTTTCGGGCGCTGGCGGCGACGATGCCGAGGATTTTTCAGCCATGCTTCTGCGGATGTACCGGCGGTACGCGGAAAAACAGGGCTGGGGTTGGTCACCGGTTCATGAGAATGTAAACGACCACGGCGGCTATCGGAATGTGACGGTTGAGATTTCCGGAAAAAGCGGGCCGGGCGGGCTTGGAGCATACGGCACGCTCAAGAATGAATCCGGCGTGCATCGGCTGGTGCGCATCTCGCCTTTCAACGCCAACGACAAGCGCCAGACATCATTTTCACTGGTTGAGATAATTCCGAGGTTTGAAAAGACCTTGGAAAGCGCGCTTTCCATAGCCGACAGCGACATGGAAATCTCCATAGCGAAATCCGGTGGTCCGGGAGGCCAGAATGTGAACAAACGCGAGACCGCCGTCAGGCTCCTGCACAAACTTACGGGCATTTCCATCCATGTCACTTCCGAACGCTCCCAGGCCCAGAATCGCGAAAAAGCGTTTGAGATATTACGGGCCAAGCTCTGGAAGCGTCTGGAAGATGAGCGTGTGGCCAAGGAGAAGGGCATGCAATTGGGCTCCACTACGTCCATAGAATGGGGCAACCAGATACGGTCATACGTCCTCCATCCGTACAAGATGGTAAAAGACCACAGGACGGACATGGAAACAGCCCAAGTGGACAAAGTTCTTGAAGGAGATCTGGACAGGTTCATCGAGGCGGAAAAGGGGCTGTAGGTGATATAATCCATTTATGATCTATTACGACAAGGTCAGCAAGGTGTATCCAGACAAGACTATAGCTGTGGAGAGCGTCAGTTTCGGAGTCGAACCCAAGGAATTCCTGACCATAGTCGGGCCCTCTGGAGCCGGCAAGACGACCCTCATGAAGCTCCTCATAGCCGAAGATCGGCCCACTGCGGGCTCGATCTTTTTTGAATCCGCGAACGTGCACAAGATGAGCAAGAAGGAAATAGGCAGGCTGCGCCGCCGCATCGGCACCGTCTTCCAGGATTACCGTCTCATCCCGACCAAGACCATATACGAGAATATAGCCTTTGCTATGGAAGCGGCCGGCCGCACGGATGCGGAGATCGCCGCGGATGTGCCGCATGTCCTCGAGCTCGTGGATATCGGCCACAAGATCTGGAACTTCCCCAAGGAGCTTTCCGGCGGCGAGCGCCAGCGCGTAGCCATCGCCAGGGCCATCGTGACTCAGCCGGACGTGGTCATTGCCGACGAGCCGACGGGCAACCTCGATCCGACGAATACGTCCGAGATCGTTCGTATCCTCCAGAAGATCAACGAGCTCGGCACGACCGTCTTGCTGACCACTCACAATAAAGGGGTTGTGGATGCCGTAGGCGGCAGGGTTATCACCATGGAGCATGGTAAAATGATCAAGGACGACAAGCACGGCAAATATATCCTATAAAATGTTTTTCACTTCATTAAAGCGCATAATCAAGACGGGCTTCGTGAACTTCTGGAGGAACGGCTTTTTATCGTTCGCGGCCATCATCGTCATCACGCTTTCGCTCCTCGCGGTGGGCGGACTGATCTTTGCCGGTGCTTTCGGCCGGTCCATTTTGAAGGAAGTAAAAAGCCAGGTCGACATCAACGTCTATTTTTCCCTCCAGGCGCCTGAAGCCGATATCCTGGCTCTCCGGAACGAGATCGCTAGACTGCCGGAAGTGGCTTCGGTCGCATACACTTCACGCGGCCGGGCACTCGAACTTTTCAAGGCCAAATGGCAGAACAATGTTCTCATCATGCAAGGCCTTCAGGAAGTCGGAAACAATCCTTTTCCCGCCTCGATCAATATAAAGGCCAAAGAACCGGGCCAATATGGAGGCATTGCCGATTATCTAGAAAAGAAAAATCCGACTGATGACAACGGCACGCCCATAATAAGGAAGATAAACTATGAGGAAAACAAGCTTATCATCGACCGCTTGGGCCGCATCATTCCCACGGTAGAGCAGACGGGAATCATCATCGCCATTATTTTGGCCATCGTCGCGGTTATAGTCGTGTTAAATACTATTCGCCTGAAAACATACACGGCTCGGGATGAGATTTACGTAATGAAGCTGGTTGGGGCCTCGAATGTGATCGTGCGCGGCCCCTTGGTCATTTCCGGCATAATGTACGGCATCATATCCGGAGTCGTGACGCTCGTGCTTCTGGCGGTATTTGCCTATTGGAGCGACCTTTTGATCATGCGGATAGCCGGCGTAGAAGTGGCCCAGAATTTCTCCTTTGCCATAAACGTCTTCTCGAGCTACTTCACCGCCAATCTAGGAGAACTTTTCGGCATAATCATGGGCGCCGGCATCATTCTCGGGGGCATTTCGAGCTATATCGCGGCGCGAAGATACCTCCATGTATAAAAAAAACAGAAAAAAGCCGGCCCGCCGCCATAAATACATTTTCGTGACCGGCGGCGTCATGTCCGGAGTCGGCAAAGGAGTAGCCACTTCTTCCATAGGTACGCTTCTCTCGGCCAGTGGCCTCAAGGTTAACCTGGTAAAAGTCGATCCGTATTTGAATGTCGATGCCGGCACCATGAATCCTACGGAACACGGCGAAGTTTTCGTCTTGGATTCAGGGCTGGAAACCGATCAAGATATGGGCAATTACGAGCGCTTTCTGAACCGCGACTTCCCCGATACCGATTATCTGACCAGCGGCATGATCTACAAGCACGTCATAGAGAAGGAGCGCTCCCTCGGCTTCGGCGGCAAATGCGTCGAGGCTATTCCACACATCCGCGACGAAATAATAAGCCGCTTCGAACATTCGGCCAGGGTCAATAAGTCCGAGATTTCCATCATAGAGATCGGCGGCACGATCGGC
>CAYITC010000050.1:0-3722 GCA_964366245.1 uncultured Candidatus Saccharibacteria bacterium | reverse complement strand
AACATTATCCCTGACCCTGACCGCTATCTACTGCCCGCCATCGTCGTTATCGTAGTCCTGTCCGCTCTGCCGGCACTCCGTGAGATATTCAGAAGGCGAAAAGGATAGCATTCTGTTACAATTACGCCATGCGCTCCTCCCTGTCGCTCTTCCGGGTCTTTCCACCTCCAAAATTCATGCTCATGCCGCATGCCGGTCTCGACATCTCGGATGACGGCTTGAGGTGCATAGCTTATTCCGGCTTCGGCGGGACCAGACATATCAGCTTGTTCGGCAGAATGGATCTCCCGTCGGGGCTTTTCAACGGCGGCGACATCAAAGATGAAAAAGAATTCGTCACCCACCTCGCCGAATTCGGCCAGAAACACGGACTGAAGGACGTCAAGGTCTCGATACCGGAAGAAAAGGCCTATTTGTTCCAGACCGAAGTTCCTTCGACCGAACAGAAAGCCATCGAGCAGAATATCGAATTCAAGTTGGAGGAAAACGTTCCTCTGGCACCCGGCGATGCCGTATTTTATTTCGATCTTCTGCCCCGCTCGGTTACCGGCGGCGCCTTGAGAGCCAGCGTCTCGGTAGTGCCGAGAACCTATATTGAGCATTATATGCGGCTCATTCAGGACGCCGGGCTACAGACGGTCTCGTTCGAGGTGGTGCCGAAAGCTGTTGCCAGAGCGGTCATACAGACCGGTTCCGATAAGGCCAGGCTCATTATTCATGCCATGAACAGAAAAACCGGCATATATATAGTGAGCGGGAACGTCGTTCATTTTACCTTTACCGGGGGCTGGGGCACGCATAGCGGCGGCGATTCCCCAAATCGTCCTGGGGGCGACGGGACGAATTTTCCCGCGGCGTCGGAACTTCGGAAAGAGATCAGCCGCATCCGTTCATATTGGGTCTCTCACGGCAACGGCATGCCCATAGACGAGGCTGTTTTGGTCGGCAAGGACGCGGATTTAATCGAGCCGGTCCTATCGAGAATGGACGAGGGCGCCAACGGGATGAGCGTCAGGACAGCGGATGTCTGGTGCAATGCCATGAACCTGGACAAATACCTGCCGGCTATTTCTCGGACGGACTCT
This sequence comes from uncultured Candidatus Saccharibacteria bacterium, assembly GCA_964366245.1. Classification (GTDB taxonomy): domain Bacteria; phylum Patescibacteriota; class Minisyncoccia; order Phycocordibacterales; family PALSA-1337; genus C7867-002. Next base: position 2,637 of record CAYITC010000050.1, on the reverse strand, counting down.
CTCGAATACGCGGTAGCCGCCGGCCTGGCCTTCGATACTCCGCGAAGCGCTTAATCACATGCAACACACGCTCATTCCCTTAAAAGACAGACAGAGACTCCATCGGGAGTACGCCATCCGCACTGTCGCCGTTTTCTTTTTCGCTCTCGCGGCGTCAGTCGTGGTCGGGGTAGTCGCTTTATTCCCGGCGTATATCCAGGCATGGTTCTATGATCGCGCCGCGCGGGACGCCGCCTCGGTTGTGCGGGAGGAAAAGACCGACGAAAGCCTGGGAAAGATTAAAACGGAATTATCGACAGACGCCAAGCTTCTTGCGGTCCTTGCCGACAGACAGGTTGACGTCAAGTTTTCCGACATTATGAGGTCTCTCATGGGGGCGCGAGGCTCGGCACGGATCACATCTTTTGTCCTGAATCAGATGAATACCGCGGCCGTCGTCATCACTCTGAAAGGCACCGCTCCGACGCGAGACGATCTCATAGCTCTCCGGGGCAGGCTTGAGGGCCTCATGCCGGGCACTAAGGTTGAGATACCCATTGATCAGCTGGCCAAAACCGCCGATCTGGAATTTACCCTGAAGTTTTCAAAACAACTGCCATGAAGCATCCACAAAAACTCCGCAATACGGCACTTCTCTTCGCGGCGGCCTCGCTCTTTGTCATGGTCGGCCTGTACGCGTATATGTATCGAGCCTCCGAAAGTTTTATAGACAGTGCGATCAACGCGCGCAAGATCGCGAACGCTAACCAGGCGGCGCGGGCGCAAGGGAAGGAGATCATAAGGCTCCATGAATCGACGGCCGCCAAGCGCGACCGCCTGGCCCGGCTTTTTGTCCCGGCCGAGAACGCGGTCGCGGTCATTCAAGCCATCGAATCTATCGGCAATTCTTCCGGAGCGGCGGTGTCGATCTCCTCTATCAAATCCAGCCAGTCGGCGGATCCAAAAGACAGGATTGGCCAAGTTACGGCATCGGTAGTGATAAGCGGATCATGGAAAAATGTCATGCGGGCCTTGGAGCTTTTCGAGACGCTACAATATCAGAAGAGCATCAAAAATGTCAGCGTGAATTACACCGGTCAGAAGAAGGAAGAGAAGGACGCGACACGCCAATGGCAAGCGAACTTCGATATCTCCGTTGCTACCGTTGCCACCATGCAAAAGATATGAATCTTCTTAACTTAAAAAACAATAAACAGTCCGGAATACAAGGAACGCGTCCGGTGCCTCGCGGGAGCATGGCTCACCGGCTCTCGAGCGACCCGTTTTTGGATTGGGTGATCATTTTGATCGTGGCCTTGATAGTGGCGCTGGCTCTTGTCGGAGTCGGCACATCCGTGTATCTTGGCGACAGGAGCAGTTTCATGAATCCGGAAGCCGTCCAAACGAATAAGGCGGCAATGCCCATTGACGAGATTTTACTCGACAAGGTTCTTGGCGGGTTCGATTCAAATTCGGAAGAAAGGGCGGCGATCCTTAGGAATTACAGCGCTCCACGCGACCCATCCCTCCCGTAGTTCAACGGATAGAACATCGGACTTCTAAGCCGATTATGGGGGTTCGATTCCCTCCGGGAGGACAAAAAAGGCCAAAAAAGAGGTTTATAACGCCTTAACAACCTGTGTATTACTTGATGTTGACGGCCAGTTTTCTATGCTAGAATTGCGGTAGGTTATTTATTAACCATGTAGCTATTATCAATTTAAATATTTAGCAATACTATGGCAAAAACATCAGCTTGGGTATTCGGCGTCATCTTTATCATCGCGGGAGTCTGGGGCTTCTTCGCTCAGCCGTCAGTCGGTTTTATCGCCGCAGACTGGCTTTCCAGCCTCGTTCACCTAGTCGTCGGCGTCATCCTTCTTGCTCTCGCGGCAAAACCTTCGGCCGGAGACGCCCTGAAGACCGTCGGTATCATCTATGTTGTTTTCGCTCTCCTTGGCTTCGTCCAAGGATCGTGGGTACTTTTCGGCATCTTCGCCACCGATCAGGTGACCAACTGGTTCTACTTGATCGTCGGTATCGTAGTCGCCGCTCTCGGCTTCTCATCGAAGAACGATTCGCCCGCTCCGCAGATGTAATTCTGGTCGGTCGGGCAAGATTTTGTCCGGCCAGAGAAAGATCCGGCCTCTCATAAGGTTGGGTCTTTCTTATAAAAAGAAAGGCCTCGACTGGTCATTTGAAAATTATCTTTTGAAATGCAAGCTCTGGTCGGAGAGTCGTTGTCTTCCCGCGGACGCTTTACATATGTAAAGTATAACTTTAGCTAAGTAAAGTAGCGCTTTACTTATGTAAAGCATAGCAGAAGGGACATCTCCTCCAGACTAGATATTTATTTTTTTGTGCGCCCTGCAGGACTCGAACCTGCGACATCTTCAGTGTAAATGAAGCGCTCTACCAACTGAGCTAATCGCGCGCAAAAAGACTTCTGCACCCTTTTAAATTAACATTTTTAGAGCGATGGGTCAATTACCGGCGCTGGAGAGCCTATTATCTGTTTAGATTTTATGTCCCTCTTTGAGAAATATTCTAGGACTTTTTCGATTCTTTCCTTTTTTATTGTTTTTACACCAGACGCATCAGCACCTTCAGATAAGACAGGTTCTTGATTTATTTGTGTGTAAAGATTATAACCAAAAA
>CAYITC010000049.1:0-4015 GCA_964366245.1 uncultured Candidatus Saccharibacteria bacterium | reverse complement strand
CTAAAATCTCCATCCAGCGCTACAAGGGTCTAGGTGAGATGAACTCCGATGAACTTTGGGAAACGACCATGGACCCGGAGCGCCGCATATTGAAGCAAGTAAACATAGAGGATGCCCAGGAAGCCGACAAGGTTTTTGACATGCTCATGGGCGACGACGTTCCAGCGCGCAAATCATTTATCCAGTCGAACGCCAAGATGGCGAATCTGGATATTTAAACTAGAAACATGGCTAATCTATATTGGAGAAAAAACGGTAAAATATTGGCTGCAAAGGAAGTTCCATTCAAAACAGAAGACGAATTAGAGCGCTATTTGTTGGATAATAAACGAGGTATATTAAGCGACATTGCCATCTTAAATCGTCAGATAAGAGCAAGATCAATTTCAGGCATAGAGATTCCCGATATGATTGGTGTGGACAATGAAGGAGCCATCGTCATTATCGAAAATAAAAATGTTCCTGTCGACGAAAAAATATTTGCGCAAATTTTAAATTACGCTGTTTGGGCGGAGTCAAATCCAGATTCAATAAAAAGCCTTTGGTTAGAGTCTGATCAAGAGACTACTGTAGAACCGGACTGGAATAATTTAAAAATTCGTATGATGATTGTAGCTCCTGAAATAAAGCCGCATCTGGCAAGAATTATCTCAAGAATCGGTTATCAGATAGATCTTCTGGAAATAAAAAAATTTGATATAGATAGTGATGAATTTATTATTCTTAATAAGATAGAATCAAATTCCGTTTCAGCGAAGCCGGTTCATGCGCGTAAAGATTATAGCATGGTCTTTTATGCTAAATCTCATAATAAAGAAAGCGTTATGAAATATAAACAAGTAATCGATAAGGTAGAGAGATTTATTAAGAAAAATAAATGGGAATTGGAGACCAAGTTCAATCAAAATTACGTTGGATTTAAATACGGATTTCCTCTGGTATTAGGCATTCAATGGTTAGGTACCAAATCGTTCGGTTTTTTCTTTAAGCTACCAAAAGCTATGATGAAAAATATAAAAGTGCCCGGACTTGAATTCAAAGGATATAGTGACAGATGGAATCAAGTTGAATATAAGATTGATTCTATTGATTTCAAAATTGAGAAACTTACACCTGTGTTTCTGGCTTCTTATAAATATGTAAAAGGAAGCTAAAAACAGATAAGTTTCTAGCGCTCTTTTTTTGCAACAAGGACAACCAAGGCTATGGCTATTATTACAAGTGCTCCAAGGATGTAAAATATTGCTAGGCCCATTTCTATTGATGTTGCATTAGTCATAAGTATATACGATTTATTTAGTTAAATAGATGCTTAATATCCATGCGCTTAGTGATAATAAAATTCCCGATACAACTAAAATAGGATTTAAATTAGATCCAACTATCGGATCTATTAATACTGACGCAAAAAGAACCTGACCTACGTCATTGATTATTTCGCGAAAAGTTACAATTCGTTGTGGCGATAATGAAGTAATCACAATATAATTTTAGTTCCTTTTTAGAACTAATCAATATTGTGGAGCGATAAAATTTATGTCATTGTACTTTAAACCGTCTTCACTTTCAGCTTTGACAAACGCCTCTTATCGAGCTTCGGCAATTTCAAGATGAGCAAGCCGTGCTTTTCTATGGCTTCCGACTCGTCAACGTCTATCTCTTCCGGCAGGGAAATAGTTCTCGAGAACGAGCCCCAATAGAGCTCCTGTACCAGGAAATCATCGCTGTCGCCGACGCGTTCCTCTTCGCGCTTGCCGCGGATGGTGACCGAATCGCGGGTGATGGAGACGTCCAGGTCTTCCGGCCTGACGCCGGCGATCATGCTTTTGACCACGATCATGTCCGGAGTGTGATAGACATCTACCGTAAGCTCGGCATCCTTTTCGGATTCCTCATCTATCCAGGAACCGGATTCGCCGTTGCGAGTCTTTGTCAGACGCTTCGCCGGGCCTTCCTCGCGCTCGCTCTCTTCCACGTGCACCGCTCCGGTGAGCCTGTCGAAGAATGATCTTTTGTCCTTGGCCATGTTGTTCTGATGTATTATGAGATAGTTATTAATGAAGTTCCATTATATAAAACTCCCAGCTAGATGACAACCTTCATATTTTGCGCTTTCGGTCTAACAGCCTTGACCTCCTCAAAAAGGATGATCATGACGACCACGGCGCCCCAGATCCAGCCGAAAGCTTTCAGGACGTCGGTCGCGCCGGCATTCACCACTGAAAGATTGAATGAAGCATGGATTGCGATGGCGGCACCTAGCGCCAACAACCAGAAGAAGAATTTCGCCGCATGGCCGCGATAGAAGGCCAGGCTCAATCCGAACCCGACCAATGCCGAAGATACGACATGCACCAAAGTCGCTCCGATGGAGCGCAAATTACCGTGGATGATGCTCGCGGCCAAGTCGCCGTGCGACAGGGGCGTCATGACGAACAGGGTATTTTCCAGCGCGGCAAAGCCGAGGGCCACGGCGATACAGTAGACCATGGCATCTATCGGTTCGTCGTTGTAGCGAGTGAACAACGCGACCAGCGCGACCGCGACGAATTTAAAAATTTCTTCCACTACTGCCCACAGGGTGTACTTCAGGGAAGGATCGGCGACTATGCCGGCTATGTATTGTTCGGCAAAGATGGCTAATAAAACCGCGACCATCCCGGCGAAGAAACAACCGGCCAGAAGCGTCCGCGGCTCCGGTTGTTCATGGTCTTCGCGTGTCCAGAAAAAAAGCCACAGAAGCGATGGGATGAGTCCCACTAAAAGAGCCCCGCCGAATTGGGAAGCTGTCATGACACTATTATAGCGACAAGCGAGGGTTTAATGAAGCTTGCTTTGTGGTTGTGATATCATCCACGGCATGAATAGGGGCCACGAAATAGATCCGGACGAGATACTCCTGGATTCGAGCAATATCCCCGAGTACGATCGGAGCCAATTCGAGGGTCGGCTTGAAAGACCGATATCGCGCGCGGCGCTCATAGGCATCGGCACGGCCTTCGGCCTGATACTCGTCATATTTTTGTCGCAAGCCATAAATCTGCAGGTCGTTCAAGGCGAGCAATACCTGAAGCGAAGTCAGAACAATCTGCTGCATCCGGTGCCGCTTTTTGCCAGCAGGGGGGCGCTGTTCGATCGTAACGGAGTGCCTCTGGTTTGGAACGCGCCTGGAGACGGTCAGGCCAAGGACGCGATCCCGCGACGCGAATACGCGACGATGCCGGGCCTGGCTCACGCACTCGGCTATGTCCAGTATCCTTCCAAAGATAAAAACGGATTTTACTACAGGAACGACTTTGAAGGCATCGACGGAGCGGAAAAATATTTCAATGACAGGCTGACGGGAGTAAACGGCTCTCGGCTGGTCGAAACTGATGCTCGCGGCGCGCTTGTTTCAGAGAATGTCGTCCGCCCGCCGGAAAGAGGGGAAACGCTCTCGTTGTCCATAGATAGCCGGGTCCAGTCCGCGCTGTATGAAAGCATAAGGAACATAGCCAGCGAGTATGATTTCAAGGGTGGCGCCGGCGTCATCATGGATGTGAATACCGGCGAAGTCCTGGCCATTACCAGTTATCCGGAATACAGTCCGCAGGTCATGTCTGACGTGAAGGATCAGGCCAAAGTCCGCGCAGAGCTCAATAATCCAAGGCTTTTATTCCTGGACCGGGCCGTTGACGGCCTCTATGTTCCGGGATCGATCGTGAAGCCTTATGTGGCGATGGGCGCTCTCAATGAAAATATAATAGACGCGGAAACGGTAATCGTGACAACGGGTTCCGTTTTAGTGCCAAATCCTTACGATCCGCAGGTCATAAATGTCTTTAGGGACTGGAAGAACCACGGGTCCCTGGATCTCCGTCATGCCATCGCGGCATCTTCTGACGCGTTTTTTTACATCATTGGCGGCGGCTACAAGGACCAGAAAGGGCTTGGCATCGCCAACATAGACAAATATCTACGCATGTTCAGCCTGGGCGAGGCGATACCGGCGTCTTTCTTTACGGGGCCTAGAGGC
>CAYITC010000048.1:0-4029 GCA_964366245.1 uncultured Candidatus Saccharibacteria bacterium | reverse complement strand
CGCCAGCATTCCTCCCCAGACCCTGCCTCCTTAAAATTATTGGGGATAAGTCATGATACAGGACTTTATTTTAGAGCTATAATTCGGATAGTTTTTTAGCGTCGCAACCTTTGAAAATAGGAGAAATTCTCATGGATACACCACGATTTGCAGCAATCGCAGTGGAACAACAAGACGGGAGCGTTTTACTGGTTCCGCGAGGTCAATATCACGGACTAATTTGTATCAAGCTCACTGGCCCGGAACTGGCCCTTGGCGATGTCTTGCAGGCAATTTTGCCTTATGCGCGAGTCGTTATGCCGAAAGGTCTGATCAAGGTGACTGAATTTGATCACGATTGGGATAACTCGCCTGCTCGCCTTACCATTTATTTGACACGGGGTGCCCGTATCTACAATCATTCCGCTTATGCAGGCGTGTGCGTTGCCAATCCAGCCATGATTGCCAATCCTGATATCACTGTCGCGCGATTGATCACGACTCGATCGTGTGTAGAAACGGCGGCATAAAATCTCACCTGTTCTTCTCTTAGTTCTTTCGCCCTCGGCTGTCCGGGGGTTCTTTTTTCAATAAAAAGCGCGGCCACGGGCACCGCGCGATCATTTATTAGAAATCGGTGGATATCTGCCGCCGGTTTTCAGGGCGACGCCTTCCCCGATGTTTTTTATGGATCGCTCCATGCAATCAAATGCCTCCGCGATAAGTGCTCGTTTTTGTTCACAGGTAGCGCAGATCTTCTTATTTTCCGCATCCACGCTTCCTATGTGTTTGGCGCACTTGAGCCGTCTGCAACGCGTGCACTCAAAGCAATCCTTGCGGAGGTATCTCAAGCTGAACCTCCACGCGGCCCAGCTCGACAAAATGATCCACGGGTATATGGACCACGGAAAGAACCATAGGACAAATCCGGCGCTGATCACGCCGAAAACATTCAAGGTCATGGCCAAGTGCTTTCGGCCAAAAGAGCTTATTTTCATGTCTGAATTGATTCAGACTCTATTGTACATCTAGTTCGAGTTTGATGACATGATCTATGAGTTCGTGAATATCACTGCCGACGGCGCGCAAGGCCTTCGGTATGAGGGATTCTCGCGTGAGGCCGGGCAAGGTGTTCGTTTCCAGCACGTAAATCCCCCGCCGCGGATGGATGATGAAGTCGGTCCTGGAATAATGTTTGAGCCAGAGCAATCGGTGAACGCTTCGGGCTAGATCCTCGATGGTTGCTATCATCTCCCTCGAGAGATTGGCCGGTACGATTTCCTCCGACTGGCCTTCGTACTTGGCTTTATAGTCAAAAAATGAATTCTTGGAGCGGATTTCAACTGGTGGCAAGGCATAAAGCTCTTGCCCTCTGAATCCCTCTATAACGCCGCAAGTGGCTTCGGCGCCGGGAATGTATTCCTCTATGATGACGGCATCGCCATGCTTTATAGCCTCCTCTAGCGCCGGACCGATGTCCCCCTTGTCGCGCACGATGGAAACGCCGACGCTTGATCCGCTTTGAGCGGGCTTAATGACTGCCGGCATAAGAAAGGTGGTAAAAAGGTCTTCGACAGCCGCGTCAATATCATTTCTTATGTCCGCCGACAGGGCTTCTTTCCAATAGGGGGATCTTATTCCGTGATCCTCGAGGATTTTTTTAGTGAGAGCCTTGTTCATTCCCACCGCCGAGCTTAGAGAGCCGGAGCCCGTGAATGGGATCCCGTGCGCCTCAAAGAGAGACTGGATCTTACCGTCCTCGCCATACGCGCCGTGGAGCGCATTCCAAGCGATGTCAAAATGTTGGCCACTTTTCTCTGGAGCGATCTCCTTGCCTAAAATATGCCATTTCCCTGCTTTGTCTATGAAAACATCCACGGGTTCGTACTTGTCTTCGAATTTGTCGCGCAAGGCGGACAACACGGCGGCGCCTGTATTCAATGAGACTTCGTATTCATTGCTCGGACCTCCCCGGATGACGCCTACGCGAATGCGATTGGACATGGAATTATTGTACCACGCGGCTCCGTAATCCCGAGGGCGATTCTCCAAAATCGTGCAAAGCCGATTTAGGGAATCGGCCTTCCCGACGTTTGCGGTGATATTGGATGGCGAATCTGTGAGCCTCGGCATTGATATGTATAACCTCGGTCCGGTAGCGTTTTGTGATATCCGGATTACCGACTAGGGTTTCGGCTTTATGTCGTTCGTCTTTTGTGACGGCCACGACGGGAATGTTTATTCTACGCGATGCCAATACCGCTTCAGCGTGTTTGATCTGGACCTTGTTTCCATCGACAACGATCAGATCAGGGTATGTCCATTCGGAATGATTCAGACGGCGCGATAGGATCTCGACTAGCCCGGCCACGTCGTCGTTCTTGTCGCGCGAGATCTTGAACTTGCGGTATTCGCCGGGTGCCAGCTGGCCATTGATAGACGCGACCATGACGCCGACATTTCCAGAGCCTCCCAGATGCGCCACATCGTACGCTTCGATCCTGAACTGCTTTGACCCACCGCCGAACTGGACCGAAGTCTCCCTCTTGATAAGCGCGATGTCATTGATATGGTCTAGCGCGTGAAGCAACCTCTTGGCCTGCTCCGCTTCTTCAAACCTCATTTCTTTTGCGCAGGCCTTCATCTGTCGTTTTAGATCTGCCTCCAGCCGGCCCTTCCTGCCTCGGAAAAAGAGGATCAAACGCCGGATGGTTCTTAAATAATTCCGCCGATGGTTTTCTTCATTGCCGTAAGGTGATCGTCCGATGACGCGATAAAAAGCTTCATGTCGCGGATCAAGCGATCTTTTGTCCCTGAACGGGAACAGCCGCCGCAGTATTTTCAGAGCTTCTTTAATGAGTCCCGCGTCAGGGTATGGTCCGAATTTCTTCTTGATTTTATACGGCACCGCCCGCTTTTTGATCTGTTGTTCAAGATCGCGTGCGCGCGCCAGAAATACTCGCGGCCACGCTTCGTTCGTGATGATTACGTACTGCGAGCTCTTGTCATCGCGCTCGTCGACGTTGTAATAAGGCTGGTATTTTTTTATGAGCTCCGCTTCAAGAAGAACAGCTTCCAGGATCGAATCCTGCTCCTGCCAAGTCACGGTCTTGGCTTTAGTTACCATATCGACGATCCTGGGGCCTCGCGTCTCTATAAGGTCAATGCTGAAATAGCTCCTTACGCGGTTTTTGAGCGAGGTGGCACGGCCAATATAGAGAGGACGCTTCTTTTCATCCCTAAATATGTAGATGCCAGGAGCGTCGGGCAGATTAAATTTTAATAATTGACTGATAGTCATATTTGTTTACGCCCGCTCTACTTTTTAAGCGCCCTTTTCAGATATTTTCCCGTATAAGATTTTTCACTCTGGGCGACATTCTCCGGCGTGCCCTTCGCCACCAGCTTGCCGCCGCGTTCACCGCCTTCCGGACCGATATCTATGACATAGTCGGCATTCTTGATGACATCCAGGTTATGCTCGATGACTACGACAGTATTCCCTTTGTCGACCAGCTTTTGCAGGATATCTATGAGTTTGCGCACGTCTTCGTAATGCAAGCCGACGGTAGGTTCGTCCAGCAGATATATGGTTTTTTGGACATGCGCTCGATACAGCTCCGAAGAGATCTTTACGCGCTGGGCCTCCCCGCCGGACAATGTCGTCGCGGCTTGACCGACCTTCAAATAACCCAGACCCACCTCCATAAGAGTTTTGAGTCGATCATATATAGCCGGGATATCTTCAAAGAACCCGAGGCTCTCTTCCACGGTCATTTCCAGGATGTCATGGATGCTTTTTTTGCGGTATTTGATATCCAGTGTCTCCTTCATGAATCTTTTGCCGTTACAGACATCGCATCTCACGTATACCGTAGGCAGGAAATGCATTTCCACGGCGATCTCGCCGTTGCCTTCGCAGGCCTCGCAACGGCCGCCGGGACGGTTAAAAGAGAATCTGCCCGGACCCCAACCTCTCCCGCGCGCTTCCGGTTCAGCGGCGAACAGATCGCGGATATACGTCCAAGCGCCCGTGTATGTGACCGGATT
>CAYITC010000047.1:0-4056 GCA_964366245.1 uncultured Candidatus Saccharibacteria bacterium | reverse complement strand
CTGTTTATGTGGCCTTGATCCCGCAAGGCGGAAAAATCATGGGCATGTTGCTCGCCCATGGCGGGCATTTGACTCACGGCCACAAGGTCTCCTTTTCCGGAAAAGCTTGGACGCAGATGCCTTACGGGATCGATCCGGTTACGGAGGTGATAAATTACGACCAGCTTCTGGAACAGGCTATAAATGAAAAGCCGAATATCATCGTCGCCGGCTATACCGCCTACCCGCGCGAGATCGATTGGCAGAAGTTTCGCGGCGTCGCCGATGCCTCCGGGGCGATCCTCATGGTGGACATGTCCCACATCGCCGGACTCGTCGCCGGCGGAGCCTACCCGCCGCCCTTTCCGTACGCCGATATTGTGACTACCACTACGCACAAGACTCTGCGCGGCCCGCGCTCGGCCATGATCTTCGCCAGGAAGGATATGCGCGAATTGGATAAAAAGATAGACCGGGCAGTTTTCCCGGGGCTTCAGGGCGGGCCTCACTTGAACGCGATTGCCGCCGTTGCCGTCGCTCTCAAGGAAGCCGACAGCCCTGCGTTCAAGAAATATGCCGCTCAAGTCGTAAAAAACGCGCACGCTCTGGCCGAAGAGTTGAAGAACCGCGGCTGGAGGATCATTTCCGGCGGTACGGATTCGCATCTGATTCTCGTAGACACCTGGATGAGCGATGTCATAAATGAAAAAGGCGCCGGCGGCGTTCCCGGCAAGGTCGCCAGCGACGCGTTGGAAAAGAACGGGATCATCGTGAACAAAAATACGATCCCTTTTGACAGCCGGACGCCGGTGGATCCTTCCGGGATCCGGGTCGGTACCGCGGCCGAGACTACGCGCGGCAGGAAGGAGAAGGATTTCAAGAAGATCGCCGACAGGATAGATCAGATTTTGAGGAAAACTCGAAAATAGAAAATAAAAATGCGCAGTTCGGGATGAACTGCGCGGGCGAACCCGCGGCGACGGGGATCATGGCGGAATCCGTCGCCGCAGGGTGGGAGGTTTTTCCGCGGGAATCTACTCGATGCAAGGATCGTATCCACTTGTCGAGGATTGTAACGGACAATCGGCGGTCGTCCGTTGCTGTTCCCATGACCGTCCCCGAGCGCGCTGATAGTAGTTTAGCTTACTTGTTAGAAAAAGTCAATGGCGGGCTTGCCGTGGCTCTGCTACAATGTATTCCATGAAAGAGGATATTATCCGGCTCTTAAGCGCCGCCGTAGCTGGGCGAGGCGCAAAAGATGCCAAAATCTCGCTCGAATATCCGGAAAATCCGGACCATGGGGATTTTTCCGCGAATGCCGCCCTGGCCTGCGCGAAGGAGCTCAAAATGAGCCCAAAGGCCCTAGCCGAAGCGATTATTTCCGTACTTAGAGATTCATTGCCGGATTATATAGAAAGCGTCGGTACTGCCGGCGCGGGCTTCATCAACTTTAAAATAAAGTCCAAAGCTCTGGCGGAGAAGGTTGTGGATATGTCTAAGGCGAAGTCGTTACGGCCCGCGGATAAAAATTCCGCCGACAAGGTGATGATCGAGTATACCGACCCGAATACGTTCAAGGTTTTTCATATCGGGCATCTAATGTCGAACGCCATAGGCGAATCGCTGTCGCGCCTGGTCGAATTTTCCGGATCGAAGGTCGTGCGCATCTGCTATCCATCCGATATCGGCCTGCATATAGCGAAATCGATCTGGGCCATGAAGGAAAATATCGCAAAAATGCCGTCGGAAAATGCTTCGATCCGGGAAAAAACCGATTTTTTGGGCAAAATGTATGTCGAAGGCGTGAATTCATATGAAAAAGATCCAAATGCCCAGGCAGACATAGATGAGATAAACCATCTTATATATAACAAAGCCGATCCGCAAATCAGTGAGCTCTTTGATGTTGGCCGAAAATGGAGCCTGGAGCATTTTGAATTGCTATATAAGATCTTCGGCACGCATTTCGACGAAACCATGTATGAAAGCGATATGGCGCCGATCGGACTCGACATCGTTAAGGCCAATGTCGGCAGGATCTTTGAAGAGAGCGAGGGCGCGGTCGTTTTTAAGGGTGAAAAATATGGGCTTCATACCCGCGTCTTCATAAGCTCGCAAGGATTACCGACTTATGAGGCAAAAGAGGTCGGCCTGAACATGAGAAAATTCGAAAAACATCCGGACGCCGGGCGTTCTGTTATCGTTACCGCGAACGAACAAAATGACTATTTCAAAGTTTTAGGCAAGGTTCTCGAGCTCATAGACGAGAAGAACGGGCCCAAGCTCAAACACATCGGCCACGGCATGATGAGATTCGCTGGAGGCAAGATGTCTTCTAGGACCGGCAACGTCATCACCGCTGATTCATTGATCTCAGACTTGGAGGGAATGGCCTTGAAGAAAATGGCCGAGAGAAGATTCCCCGAAAAAGAATCGGCGGAGATCGCGGAGCAGATCGCGGTGGCCGCGGTTAAATATACGGTACTCCGTTCGTCTGTCGGTAGCGATATAGTATTTGATTCGGTGGTGTCGATATCTTTTGAAGGCGACTCCGGACCATATCTGCAATACTCGGCCGTCCGTGCTAATTCGGTGCTGGAAAAATCAAACGGACCGGCGAAAGTTTCTAAACTTCCGGAAAAAGTCGGGCTTCTGGAGCGGCTACTCGTCCGTTTTCCTGATGTGGTCTTGCGAGCCGCGCGGGAATTCTCGCCGCAACAGGTCGCGGGATATCTCATAAGTTTAGCCGGCGCGTTCAACGGTTTCTATAACGCGACGCAGATCATCGACGAAAAAGATCCGCTGTCTCCATACAAGCTCGCGCTCACTAAAGCATTCTTAAACACTATGACAGAAGGCCTCTGGCTCCTGGGCATAAAAGTCCCCGAGAGGATGTGAAAAAGGCGTAAAGGCGCTAGAATAGGTCTTATTATGGAAGAAAAAAGCCCACATGCGCTTAGAGAGGAGCGAATATTGAAGTTTTGGAAGGAGAAAGGCATCTTCGAGAAATCCCTGGAGAAAAATAAGGATTCCGGCAAGGAATTCGTTTTTTACGAGGGTCCGCCGACGGCGAATGGCCAGCCGGGTATCCACCATCTCGAAGCCCGCGCGTTCAAGGACGCTATACCGCGCTACAAAACCATGCGCGGTTTCAACGTGCGCCGAAAGGGCGGCTGGGACACGCACGGCCTGCCGGTTGAATTGCAGGTGGAGAAACAACTGGGCTTCAAGTCGAAGAAGGATATCGAGGACTATGGCATCGCGGCCTTCAATGAAAAATGCAAGGAAAGCGTCTGGACTTATGTTCGTGAATGGGAGGATTTCACAAACCGCATGGGTTATTGGGTCGACCTCAAGGATCCGTACATAACTTATAAGCCGGAGTACATAGAGTCTGTCTGGAACATCGTAAAGAAAGTCGAAGAGAGAGGTTTGTTGTACAAAGATTACAAGGTCCTGCCGTGGTGCCCTCGTTGTGGCACGGCTCTCTCCTCGCACGAATTGGCGCAGGGGTATGAGACGGTGAAAGACCTTTCTTTGTATGTGAAGTTTCGGGTCAAAGGAAAGTTGAATACATTTATTCTTGCTTGGACAACTACTCCGTGGACATTGCCTGGGAATGTTGCTCTTGCTGTTCATCCAAACATTGAGTACATCGAAGTTAAGCTGGACGAGGGTGGAGAGATTTTACTACTGGCTAAGGATCGGATATCTGTTCTCGGAGACAAGAAATTTTCCTTGACAGGCACTCGAAAAGGCTCCGAAATTGTCGGTTGGGAATACGAACCTCTCTACACGTTCACGAAAGGGAATGAGAAGGCCTATAAAGTCTATGCGGCCGATTTTGTCACGACGACTGACGGCACTGGCATCGTGCATACCGCCGTCATGTATGGCCAGGATGACTTTGAGCTCGGTACCAAAGTCGGCTTGCCTAAATATCATTTGGTGAATGAGGACGGGACGTTTAAGAAAGAAGCGGGTTTTCTGGCCGGAATGTTTGTAAAGGATGAAAACACAGACGTGGCGATCATCAAAGATCTGGCTTCGAGGGGACTTTTGTTTGCCAAAGAAAAA